>NZ_JCANQV010000431.1:0-3696 GCF_059553635.1 Candidatus Streptomyces philanthi | reverse complement strand
TTCCCGGACCGCGCGTCCGCGGCGGAATGGCTGCGCGCGCGGCGCGCCGCCCTGCTCGACGCCGCCCGCGCGGCCGCCGCCGACGCCGGACTCGACACCCTCGACCGCCGGTTGATGGCCTCCCTGGTGCACGCGCTGCTCGCCCACGAGGGCGACGAGGCCGCCGCCGGGGACCTCTATGTGCTGTACGGGCTCCTCCTCGACGTCGCCGAACGGCGCGCACTGCCGCGGGAGAAGGCCGCGGCGCTGCTCAACCTCGCCGACCTGGACGCCCGCGCCGACCGTACCGACCAGGCGCTCGCCCGCTACCGCGGCGCCCTGGAGGCGGCCCGCTCGGCACCGGACCAGAGGGCCACCGGCCGCGCACTGGAGTCGCTGGGCCGCACCTACGCCGGGCTGCGCGACTGGCAGCGGGCCGCGGACTGGTACGGGCGGGCGCTGGAGCTGCGGCTGACACGCGGGGAGAGCGGCGACGCGGCGCGGCTGCACTGCCTGATCGGCGCCGCGCACGCCTGCGACGGGCGGTGGGACGCGGCGCTGCGGTCGTGGCGGGCCGCCGCCCGCACCTTCCGGATGCTCGGTGACGTGGCGGGCCAGGCGCGGGCGACGGGGGAGGTGGGCCGGGTCCACGAGCTCGCGGGGCGGGACGGGGAGGCGCTGCGGATCTGCCTCGACGCCGTGCGGCTGGCCCGCAGCGCGGGCGACGGCCGGCTGGAGGCGTCGCTCCAGCTGCGGATCGCGGAGGTGCTGGTCAGGCTCGGGGACCCGGACGCCGCACGGCCGCACCGGGAGGAGGGCGAGCGCCTGCTCCGCGAACACCCTCGGTGACCTACGAAATCGGTGGTGGTGCGGGAGAAGAATGTTGCTTTGCAAGGCTAGACAACCAGGGTTCCTTAAATAGACTGGACGGGCCGCGTGCAGCGCGGTCTGCTCCGTCATGCGCAGCGTGAGGGACAATTCTCCTGCAAGCACTCTTCCAAGGACCGTGATCGACGTGAAGGTCGGCATCCCCCGCGAGGTCAAGAACAACGAGTTCCGGGTGGCGATCACGCCCGCCGGTGTGAACGAACTGGTCCGCCACGGCCACCAGGTCGTCGTCGAGAAGGACGCCGGCCTCGGCTCCTCCATCACCAACGAGGAGTACACCGCCGCCGGCGCGCAGATCCTCGACACCGCCGACGAGGTCTGGGCCGTCTCCGACCTGCTGCTCAAGGTCAAGGAGCCGATCGCGGAGGAGTACCACCGCCTCCGCAAGGACCAGACCCTCTTCACGTACCTGCACCTCGCCGCCTCCCGCGAGTGCACCGACGCCCTGCTGGCGTCCGGCACCACCGCCATCGCCTACGAGACGGTCGAGACCGCGAGCCGCCAGCTGCCGCTGCTCGCCCCGATGTCCGAGGTCGCGGGCCGCATCGCCCCGCAGGTCGGCGCCTACCACCTGATGCGCCAGGCCGGCGGCCGCGGTGTGCTGCCCGGCGGTGTCCCGGGTGTGGCGGCGGGCAAGGCCGTCGTCATCGGCGGCGGCGTCTCCGGCTGGAACGCCGTCCAGATCGCCGTGGGCCTCGGCTTCCACGTCACCCTGCTCGACAAGGACATCAACAAGCTCCGCGAGGCCGACAAGGTCTTCGGCACCAAGGTGCAGACGATCGTCTCCAACGCCTTCGAGCTGGAGAAGGCCGTCGTCGAGGCCGACCTCGTCATCGGCGCGGTCCTCATCCCCGGCGCCAAGGCCCCCAAGCTCGTCACCAACGAACTGGTCTCCCGGATGAAGCCCGGAAGTGTCCTTGTCGACATCGCGATCGACCAGGGCGGCTGCTTCGAGGACTCCGTCCCCACCACCCACGCCGAGCCGACCTTCCGGGTCCACAACTCGGTCTTCTACTGCGTCGCCAACATGCCCGGCGCGGTGCCCAACACCTCCACCCACGCCCTCACCAACGCCACGCTGCCCTACATCGTGGAGCTGGCGAACCGCGGCTGGGCCGAGGCGCTGCGCCGTGACCCGGCGCTGGCCAAGGGCCTGAACACGCACGACGGCAAGGTCGTCTACGGCCCGGTCGCCGAGGCGCACGGCCTGGAGTCCGTGGAGCTGCGCACCCTCCTGGGCTGAGCGGCTGTCACGCCGTAACCACCGGCCGGGTCCTGGCGACGGGACCCGGCCGGTCGCGTGTGCGCGATACCACCCGGCGGGCGGTCCGGTCGCGCGACCCGCCGTGAACATCACCCTTCGACCGGTTCGCACCCCCGTGAAAACTTGGGCCGATGCGGTTTGCACCCTTGACAGCACGGGGTTCGGCAGCCGACACATCGCGCCGGGTCCCGTGGATTGTGTTGCTGCGAACGGCCGACACGCCATAGAGTCGCCAACCGTCGGCATGGTGCCACGCTGACCTATCGATAAGTTTCCTGGCCACATCCAAGGAGGTAGGACGACTTGTGAATGAGTCGACATTTACTCCCGGAGGTGGCCGACCAGGAGCGGTTGCGCAGGGCCGGGTCCCCATGGGGCTTGAGGCTGTCGGCTCCGTCGGGACCCACACCTTCGCAGCCCACCAGAGCACGACCACGACAGCCCACCAGAGCATGGACGGCCATCACGTGAACGCCATGGCCGGCGACCGGGGCAGCGAAGATCCCACCCGTCTCGCCGACTACGACGACCTGCCCCAGGGGCACTTCTACGACCCGGACGCGGAGTACGAGCCGGACCCGGAGTACGCGGCGACGCTCGCGCCGGACGCCGCGCGCCAGCGCCGCGAACGCGTCGGCCCGACCGGCCGCCCGCTGCCGTACTTCCCCATCCCGGGCCCCCTGGCCGAGCACGGCCCCGCGAAGATCATCGCGATGTGCAACCAGAAGGGCGGGGTCGGCAAGACCACCTCGACCATCAACCTGGGTGCCGCGCTCGCCGAGTACGGACGCCGCGTCCTGCTCGTCGACTTCGACCCCCAGGGCGCCCTCTCGGTCGGCCTCGGCGTCAACCCCATGGAGCTGGACCTGACGGTCTACAACCTCCTCATGGAACGCGGCATGTCCGCCGACGAGGTGCTGCTGAAGACCGCGGTCCCCAACATGGACCTGCTGCCCAGCAACATCGACCTCTCCGCGGCCGAGGTGCAGCTCGTCAGCGAGGTCGCCCGCGAGTCGACGCTCCAGCGCGCCCTCAAGCCGCTGCTGCCCGACTACGACTACGTCGTCATCGACTGCCAGCCCTCCCTCGGCCTGCTCACCGTCAACGCCCTGACGGCCGCTCACAAGGTCATCGTGCCGCTGGAGTGCGAGTTCTTCGCCCTGCGCGGTGTGGCGCTGCTCACCGAGACGATCGAGAAGGTCCAGGAGCGCCTCAACCCCGAGCTCCAGCTCGACGGCATCCTGGCGACGATGTACGACTCCCGTACCGTGCACAGCCGCGAGGTCCTGGCACGCGTCGTGGAGGCGTTCGACGACCACGTCTACCACACCGTCATCGGACGCACCGTCCGCTTCCCGGAGACCACGGTCGCCGGCGAGCCGATCACCACGTACGCCTCCAACTCCGTCGGTGCCGCCGCCTACCGCCAGCTCGCCAGGGAGGTGCTCGCCCGGTGTCACGCCGAGTGAGTCTGCCCGGAGCCGACGAGCTGTTCCGCACCACCGGGGGAACGGGCCTGCAACCCTCCACCCCCCGCCGCGCGCCCGACGGTGAGCACCCCACGG
>NZ_JCANQV010000430.1:0-3697 GCF_059553635.1 Candidatus Streptomyces philanthi | reverse complement strand
GGCTTAGGGGGTCGGCCTCGCCTCCGGCCCTTGCGGGATTTCTTTCCGGGCTTCGTTATCCAAAAGCACTTCCGGTCCGTACAACCCCACTCAAACAGTGACCTAAATCACTCGCGCCACAGCCGGACATGACGGTCACGCCCCTTGTCTGCTGATTTACGGGGCTACCCATGATCCACTGACGGCCGATACGTTCCCGCTCACATTTTCTTCACGGAATTCTCATTTTCTTGTGGGCGGGGTGCGGGGGATGGGCCGTTCGGGCCTCAGACGTGTACGCGGGGTGCTCGCCGCCGGGATCGGCGGGCTGCTGGCAGCGGGACTGCTCCCGGTGGAGGCGACGCCGTCGGCGTGGGCCCGGCCCCGTACGGCCGTCCCGGCCGCGCCGCGCGCCGCGGCGGCGGACGGCGGCGCGCCCACGACGGACGCCGCCCTGGAACAGGCCCGGCGCACCGGCCGCAGCGTGGAGATCGCCTCCCGGACTCTCCGAGAGGATTAAGTCAATATTCCCGAACGGACAAAGGAATGCGGACATGGTGGTTCGCTGGCAAGAGGAGATAACGATGAGGTCGGCACTTCGTTGAGAACTCCCTCAAGGACACGCACATCAATGAAGCACACCAAAGGCCAAGGATTTGACCACAGAGAAAAAAATCAACGCACCCGGCAGAACCCCAACACTCGCATGCCTGCTCCTCGCACTGCTGTGCAGTTGCACGCCCGACTCCAGGTATCAGCCGCCCCCTGACGATCACTCGTTGAAGGAACGTGAACTCGTAGGCACATGGAAAGGGTGCAACGGAACGGTAAAACTGGAGGCTTCAGGGAGCGCGGCAGTCGAGGGGCTCGGGCGCCAGGAATTCCAGTACGATCCGGACGAGCCAGCCTCAGGGAAAGGGGAATGGCGATTCGTTGAGCCTGGCGAATACAAGGGAGGGATGTTCGCAGGGAAAGGGAAATTGCTCAGACTTTCCGTTTCGACGAACAATGAATCAAAGGGCGTTCAAGATGATGAGAAGCGCGACGCTCACGCCACCTCACCCTTCCCCTCGGACAACGACTCGCAGAGTCGCTCCTCCATGTGGATCATGAGCCCCTCAAGTGACGTCAAAGGAACCTATCTATATTTCCTCATCGGTGATCCTGACGTTCGAGAAATGTGCATCCTCCGCAAGGGGGAGGGCATCCGATGACGACTGATCACCATACTTGATTCCCACACAGCGGACGGACAGGCCCGTACGTACGCTGAACTGCCCACAACCACGCCAACGGCCGAGATCCCCTGCGGCACACGAGCCCTCAGGACCTTGTGGCCTCCCGATACGTATCGGTCACTCGGGCCAGCTCCCCGGCCGTACGCGCGTCCGCCGCGTTCATGGTCCGGTTGGCCAGCACGACGGCCGCCGATGCGGGCCGCCGCGCCGATTCGTACCGCGCGAGGGCAGCGGGAATCGAGGAGGAGGCCGCCAGTTCGCGCGCCAGTGCCGCGGTGTCGACGATGGTCTGGGAGGCGCCGTTGGCGCCGACGGGGTACATGGGGTGGGCGGCGTCTCCGAGGAGGGTGATGTGGCCGGTGCCCCAGGAGGGCAGGGGTTCGCGGTCGACCATCGGGTAGACGAGGAGGCGTTCGGCGCCGGTGAGGAGGGCGGGGACGTCGAGCCAGCCCAGGTTCCAGTGGCGGAAGTGGGGCAGGATGTCCGCGGCGTGGCCGGGGCGGTTCCAGTCGGCGGCCTCGGTGAGGGGGCGTGGTGCGGATTCCCTGAGCTGGCAGACCCAGTTGATGCGGTCGCGGCCGATCGGGTACGCGACCAGTTCCGTGTTCCCGTCGCGGACGATCGCCATGGAGCGGCCGGTGAGGAACGGTTCGGCGGTCGTGACGCCGCGCCACATGCGGATGCCGGACCACAGGAGGGGGCCCTCGTCCGGGTGGAGGCGGGCGCGGACGACGGAGTGCAGGCCGTCCGCGCCGATCAGGGCCGTGGCGCGGGTCTCCTCCGTCTCCCCCGTCGCGCGGTCGAGGAGGCGGACGCGGACGGAGTCGGGGCCGTCCTCGAAGTCCGTCAGGCGGGTGCCGGTGCGGACGGCTTCGGGGCCGAGGCGGTCGCGGACGGCGGCGAGGAGCAGGAGTTGCAGTTCGCCGCGGTGGATCGAGTACTGGGGCCACTGGTAGCCCTGGGACGTTCCGCGGGGTTCGGTGAAGATCCGGTGGCCCGACGGGTCGGCATAGACGTTCTCGGCGGTGGGGACGCCGACGGCGGCGAGGGCGTCGCCGAGGCCGAGTGCGGTGAGTTCCCGTACGGCGTGGGGCAGGAGGTTGATGCCGACGCCCAAGGGGCGGATGTGGCGGGCGCTCTCCACCACGAGCGCGTCGATGCCGGCGGCGTGCAGGGTCAGGGCGGTGGTCAGCCCGCCGATGCCGCCGCCGGCGATGAGGACGGTCACTGCCCGGTCCCGGTCCCGGCCTCGATCTCGGGGCGGTCGATGATGCGCAGCCAGGTGCCGTCCGGCTGGCGGCGGGCGACCTGGACGCGGCCGCCGGTGCCGTCGGAGGAGTGGGTGGAGGTGAGGGCGAGGTCGCCGTGGCGGACGGTGGGCAGGGGGTCCTCGGACGGGAACGGCAGCGGCACATGGGCGAGCATCCGGGTGAACACCTCCTGGATCGCCTCCCGGCCGACCGTCTGGCCGCCGGGCGGGTAGGCGAGGACGGCGTCGGGTGCGTAGAGGGCGGCCAGGCCCTCGGCGTCGCGGGCGTTGGCGCGTTCCACGAACAGGCGGGTCAGGTCCTCGGGGGTAGTGGCGCGGGTGCCGGTCATGAGGGGTTCCCTTCTGTGTTCTTCCTTCTCTCCTCACCCTGAGGCACCGCTTTCCAGAAGTCCAAGAGATGATCGATATGCGATCTAGAATCCAAGGTTATGGAACTGCATCAGCTTCAGTACCTTCTGGCCGTGGCCGAGGAGGGAAGTTTCACCCGGGCCGCGGAGCGGCTCCATGTCTCCCAGCCCGGGGTCAGCGCACAGATCCGGCGGCTGGAACGGGAACTCGGCCAGGAACTGCTGGACCGCTCCGGCCGGGCGGTGCGGCCGACCGAGGTGGGCGCGGCCGTGCTGCCGTACGCGCGGGCGGCGCTCGCCGCGGTGGACGGGGCGCGGCTCGCCGTCGACGAGATGACCGGGCTGCTGCGGGGGCATGTCGCCGTCGGGACGGTGACCTCGCACAACGTCGATCTGCCCGGGCTGCTGGCGGAGTTCCACGAGGCGCATCCGGCGGTGGAGATCACCCTGTCCGAGGCGAACTCCGACGCGTTGCTCGACGGGCTGCGCACCGGGCGGCTCGACGCGGCGATCATCAGTGTGGGTGAGGGCGGCCCGGACGGGGTCGAGGTGGAGGTGGTGGACGACCAGGCGATCGTGGCGGCGGTCGCGCCCGGTCATGACCTCGCCGCGCGGTCCGTCGTCCCGCTGGACGCCCTGCGCGGGCGCCCGTTGATCAGTCTGCCGCCGGGGACGGGGCTGCGCGCCCGGGTGGAGGAGGCGTGTACGGCGGCGGGGTTCCGGCCGAGCATCGCCTTCGAGGCCAGCAGTCCCGAGGTGCTGGCCGAGCTCGCCGCGCGGGGGCTGGGAACGGCGATCCTGCCCCGGGCGTTCGCCGAGGCGCGCGCCCCGCGACTGCGGACGGTCACGATCGATCCGCCGGC
>NZ_JCANQV010000429.1:0-3706 GCF_059553635.1 Candidatus Streptomyces philanthi | reverse complement strand
CCTTGTGGGAGGGAATCGTCGAAGGTGGGACTGGCGATTGGGACGAAGTCGTAACAAGGTAACCGTACCGGAAGGTGCGGCTGGATCACCTCCTTTCTAAGGAGCTTCTTGGCAGCCTTTCGGGGTTGTCCAGAGCCACTACGTCGGCGAGTGTCCGACGGTGGTTTGCTCATGGGTGGAACGTTGACTACTCGGTCTGGTTGGACGAGGACTGTTAGTACTGCCTCTCGGGGCGTGGAACGCAGGTCTCTTCTGGTCGGGTCGGGCACGCTGTTGGGTGTCTGAGGGTGCGGCCGTATGGCTGTTCCTTCGAACGCCGGTCCCAGTGAACTCAGCTTTCGGGTTGGGGTGGTGGGTGGCTGGTCGTTGCTTGAGAACTGCACAGTGGACGCGAGCATCTGTGGCCAAGTTTTTAAGGGCGCACGGTGGATGCCTTGGCACCAGGAACCGATGAAGGACGTGGGAGGCCGCGATAGGCCCCGGGGAGCTGTCAACCGAGCTGTGATCCGGGGGTGTCCGAATGGGGAAACCCGGCAGTCGTCATGGGCTGTCACCCGCTGCTGAACTCATAGGCAGTGTGGAGGGAACGCGGGGAAGTGAAACATCTCAGTACCCGCAGGAAGAGAAAACAACCGTGATTCCGGGAGTAGTGGCGAGCGAAACTGGATGAGGCCAAACCAGTCACGTGTGATACCCGGCAGGGGTTGCGTGGTTGGGGTTGTGGGATCTCTTTTCTGCAGTCTGCCGGCTGTGGGACGAGTCAGAAACCGTTGATGTAGGCGAAGGACATGCGAAAGGTCCGGCGTAGAGGGTAAGACCCCCGTAGCTGAAACATTAGCGGCTCGTTGGAGAGACACCCAAGTAGCACGGGGCCCGTGAAATCCCGTGTGAATCTGGCGGGACCACCCGTTAAGCCTAAATATTCCCTGGTGACCGATAGCGGATAGTACCGTGAGGGAATGGTGAAAAGTACCGCGGGAGCGGAGTGAAATAGTACCTGAAACCGTGTGCCTACAAGCCGTGGGAGCGTCGGATATCAGTTTGCTGGTATCTCGTGACTGCGTGCCTTTTGAAGAATGAGCCTGCGAGTTTGCGGTATGTTGCGAGGTTAACCCGTGTGGGGGAGCCGTAGCGAAAGCGAGTCCGAAGAGGGCGGTTGAGTAGCATGCTCAAGACCCGAAGCGGAGTGATCTAGCCATGGGCAGGTTGAAGCGGCTGTAAGAGGTCGTGGAGGACCGAACCCACCAGGGTTGAAAACCTGGGGGATGACCTGTGGTTAGGGGTGAAAGGCCAATCAAACTCCGTGATAGCTGGTTCTCCCCGAAATGCATTTAGGTGCAGCGTCGTGTGTTTCTTGCCGGAGGTAGAGCACTGGATAGGCGATGGGCCCTACCGGGTTACTGACCTTAGCCAAACTCCGAATGCCGGTAAGTGAGAGCGCGGCAGTGAGACTGTGGGGGATAAGCTCCATGGTCGAGAGGGAAACAGCCCAGAGCATCGACTAAGGCCCCTAAGCGTGTGCTAAGTGGGAAAGGATGTGGAGTCGCAGAGACAACCAGGAGGTTGGCTTAGAAGCAGCCATCCTTGAAAGAGTGCGTAATAGCTCACTGGTCAAGTGATTCCGCGCCGACAATGTAGCGGGGCTCAAGTACACCGCCGAAGTCGTGTCATTGCGATATTACTCCTAACGGGGATCGTGATGGGTAGGGGAGCGTCGTGTGCCGGGTGAAGCAGCGCCGGAAGGTAGTTGTGGACGGTTCACGAGTGAGAATGCAGGCATGAGTAGCGATACACACGTGGGAAACGTGTGCGCCGATTGACTAAGGGTTCCTGGGTCAAGCTGATCTGCCCAGGGTAAGTCGGGACCTAAGGCGAGGCCGACAGGCGTAGTCGATGGACAACCGGTTGATATTCCGGTACCCGTTGTGAAGCGTCAAACATCGAATCCAGTGATGCTAAGGCCGTGAAGCCGCCCTGATCTCTTCGGAGTTGAGGGGAGTGGTGGAGCCGCTGAACCGAGTTGGTAGTAGGTGAGTGATGGGGTGACGCAGGAAGGTAGTCCAGCCCGGGCGGTGGTTGTCCCGGGGTAAGGGTGTAGGCCGTGTGGTAGGCAAATCCGTCACACGTTAAGGCTGAGACCTGATGCCGAGCCGATTGTGGTGAAGTGGATGATCCTATGCTGTCGAGAAAAGCCTCTAGCGAGTTTCATGGCGGCCCGTACCCTAAACCGACTCAGGTGGTCAGGTAGAGAATACCGAGGCGTTCGGGTGAACTATGGTTAAGGAACTCGGCAAAATGCCCCCGTAACTTCGGGAGAAGGGGGGCCATTGCTGGTGAGGGAACGTGCTTCCTGAGCTGGTGGTGGCCGCAGAGACCAGCGAGAAGCGACTGTTTACTAAAAACACAGGTCCGTGCGAAGCCGTAAGGCGATGTATACGGACTGACGCCTGCCCGGTGCTGGAACGTTAAGGGGACCGGTTAGCTCCATTTCGGTGGGGCGAAGCTGAGAACTTAAGCGCCAGTAAACGGCGGTGGTAACTATAACCATCCTAAGGTAGCGAAATTCCTTGTCGGGTAAGTTCCGACCTGCACGAATGGCGTAACGACTTCTCGACTGTCTCAACCATAGGCCCGGTGAAATTGCACTACGAGTAAAGATGCTCGTTTCGCGCAGCAGGACGGAAAGACCCCGGGACCTTTACTATAGCTTGATATTGGTGTTCGGTTCGGCTTGTGTAGGATAGGTGGGAGACTGTGAAGCCGTGACGCCAGTCATGGTGGAGTCGTTGTTGAAATACCACTCTGGTCGTGCTGGATGTCTAACCTGGGTCCGTGATCCGGATCAGGGACAGTGTCTGGTGGGTAGTTTAACTGGGGCGGTTGCCTCCTAAAGGGTAACGGAGGCGCCCAAAGGTTCCCTCAGCCTGGTTGGCAATCAGGTGTTGAGTGTAAGTGCACAAGGGAGCTTGACTGTGAGACTGACGGGTCGAGCAGGTACGAAAGTAGGGACTAGTGATCCGGCGGTGGCTTGTGGAAGCGCCGTCGCTCAACGGATAAAAGGTACCCCGGGGATAACAGGCTGATCTTCCCCAAGAGTCCATATCGACGGGATGGTTTGGCACCTCGATGTCGGCTCGTCGCATCCTGGGGCTGGAGTCGGTCCCAAGGGTTGGGCTGTTCGCCCATTAAAGCGGTACGCGAGCTGGGTTTAGAACGTCGTGAGACAGTTCGGTCCCTATCCGCTGTGCGCGTAGGAGTCTTGAGAAGGGCTGTCCCTAGTACGAGAGGACCGGGACGGACGGACCTCTGGTGTGCCAGTTGTTCTGCCAAGGGCATGGCTGGTTGGCTACGTTCGGAAAGGATAACCGCTGAAAGCATCTAAGCGGGAAGCCTGCTTCGAGATGAGGGCTCCCTCCCACTTGATGGGGTAAGGCTCCCAGTAGATGACTGGGTTGATAGGCCAGATATGGAAGCACTGTAAGGTGTGGAGTTGACTGGTACTAATAGGCCGAGGGCTTGTCCTCAGTTGCTCGCGTCCACTGTGTTGGTTCTGAAGTAATGGCCGGTTTGGTTGTTTTCTTCATAGTGTTTCGGTGGTTATTGCGTTAGGGAAACGCCCGGTTACATTCCGAACCCGGAAGCTAAGCCTTTCAGCGCCGATGGTACTGCAGGGGGGACCCTGTGGGAGAGTAGGACGCCGCCGAAC
>NZ_JCANQV010000428.1:0-3738 GCF_059553635.1 Candidatus Streptomyces philanthi | reverse complement strand
GCGGCCGCCAGGACGACACCGGTCCCGCCGCGGTCGCCGGGCCGCAGCCCCGCCTCGGCCAGCCGCCTCTCCAGGGCGGCCGTCAGCAGCGGGGACGGGCCGAGCACACCGGCCTGGTGGACGGTCAGCCGCGGCAGCCGCGCGGTGGCCTCCCGCAGCACCGCCGGAACGTCCGTCCGCGCGTGGAAGGCGCGGGTCAGCAGCAGCGGCAGCGCCACCACCTCGCGCACGCCCTCGTCCGCCAGCCGTTCCAGCGCGCGGGGCACGCTCGGCGCGTTGAAGTCGAGATGACCGGCCTCGACACGCAGGCCGGGCCGCAGCGACCGGACCCGCGCGCAGAGCGCGGCGACGGTCTCCGCGTGCCGGGGGTCGCGGCTGCCGTGGGCGATGACCAGGAGGGCGGGGGGAGTGCGCATGGGTCTCAGTTCTTCACCAGCAGGCCCCGGCCGCGCAGCACCCGCCGCTCGATCGGAGCGAAGATCAGCAGTTCGATACCGATGCCGACGACCAGGATCAGCCAGATCGCCGCCAGCACCCAGGACATGTCCTGCAACTCGCGCCCCTGCTCCAGCAACTGGCCCAGACCGGTGCCCAGATCGGGCGCGTTGACGATGAGTTCCGCGGCCATCAGCGAACGCCAGGAGAACGCCCAGCCCTGCTTCAGCCCCGCGAGATAGCCGGGCAGCGCGGCCGGCAGCAGCACATGCCGCACCCCGGCCGGGCCGGTCGCCCCGATGGTGCGGCCGGCCCGCAGATACAGGGGAGAGATCTGGTCCACCCCGGCGACCAGGCCGTTGGCGATGGAGGGGACGGCGCCCAGCAGCACCACGGCGTAGATGGTGGCGTCGCTCAGCCCGAACCAGATGATCGCGGCCGGCACCCAGGCCACCGAGGGCAGCGACTGGAGGCCGCTGAGGATCGGCCCGATCGCCGCCCTGACCGCCCGGACGCGGGCGACGACGAGACCGAGGGCCGTACCGAGCACGACCGAGGCGAGGAAGCCGAGCGCACCGCGCGAGACGCTGGTCCACACGAAGTCCAGCAGGGTGCCCTCCAGCCACTTCTGCTGGAGGGACCGGAAGACGTCGAGGGGACTGGGCAGCAGATAGTGCGGCTTGAGCTCGACGTGGTAGGCCAGCTGCCACAGCCCGAGGACGATGGCGAAGGCGATGAGCGGCGGCCCGGCCTTGGCGGCGAGGGCCCGCAGCCACGGCTGCCGGTCGGCGACGCTGGACTCCAGGGCGTCGAGCCCGGCCTCAAGACCGGCGAGGTCCCCGCCGGGCGCGGCGGACCCGTCGCGGACCTTCGTACCGGGGTCTCGGTCCGCGGTGCCCTCGTCCTCGGCGCGCGACCCGCCGCCCGTCCGGTCGTCGGTGTCAGTGCTGGCCATGACGGCGGATCTCCCCCCGCAGCTGTTCGGTGATCTCGACGGAAAGGTCGGCGACCGCGGCGTCCTCGATACGGCGCGGCTGCGGGATGTCCACCCGCCACTCGCGGGCGACCCGGCCGGGACGGGAGGACAGCAGCACCACCCGCTGGGCCAGCCGTACCGCCTCGCGGACGTTGTGCGTGACGAAGAGGACCGACAGCCCCTGCCCGGTGCCGCTCGTGTTCGACGCCTGCCAGATACGGGTCAGTTCGTCGTGCAGGACATCGCGGGTGATGGCGTCGAGGGCGGCGAACGGCTCGTCCATCAGCAGCAGCCGGCTGTCCTGGGCGAGGGCGCGGGCCATGGCGACGCGCTGGCGCATACCGCCGGAGAGCTGGTGCACCCGCTTGCCGTGCGCGCCCTTGAGGCGGACCAGGTCGAGCAGCCGCTCGGCCTCCGCGCGGCGTTCCGCGCGCGGCACCCCGCGCAGCCGCAGCGCCAGTTCCACGTTGCGGCCCGCGGTCAGCCACGGGAACAGCGCGTGCTCCTGGAACATCAGGGCCGGGCGGCCGCCGGGCGTGGTGATGGTGCCCGAGGTCGGTTCGTCGAGCCCGGCGACGAGGTTGAGCAGGGTGGACTTGCCGCACCCCGACGCCCCCAGAAGGCAGACGAATTCGCCCGGTGCGACGTCGATGCTGATGTCGTCGAGCACCTGCTGCCGGGCGCCGGGGCGGCCGAACGCCTTCGACACATGGTCGATGCGCGCGGCGTGGGGGGCCGCGACGGCGGGCGTGGCCGGGGCGGGGTGCTGGGTGAGGGGGGCCGTCATCGGTGTCACCTCCTGGGGACGGTGGTGCGGGAGGGGCTACTTGGTGCCGAGGCCGGCGTCGTCGACCGGCGCTCTGCCCTCGGCCTTGAGGACCTTGTTGAGCAGCCGCAGGTCGTAGATGCCCCGCAGGTCCGGCTTCTTCAGCAGCCCGGCCTTGACGGCGTTGTCCGCCTCCTGCCGCAGGGTGGCGGCCAGCGGATCGTCCGTGACGTCGATGTTCTTGAAGGCCGGGGTGACGATGTCGTCCGGCAGCGCCTTACCGGTGACGGCCGGGTCGGCGAGCTTGTCGTTGAGGGCCCGCCGTGCCTCGTCCGGGTGCGAGCGGATCCACGCGTTGGTGCGGACCGAGCCGCGCAGCACCGCCTCGACCGCCTTGGGATGTTCCTTGAGGAACCGCTGCGACACGATCACATTGGTGATGACGAACTTGCCGTCCTGCCACAGCGCCGTCTCGTCGAGCAGCCGCTTGCCGCCCGCCTTGACGAGCTTGGTCGCGGTGGGTTCCGGCACCCAGGCGCCGTCGATGCTGCCCTGCTCGAACGCGGTCGGCGTCACCTTGTTCTCGGTGCGCTGGACGGTGACATCGCCCTTGCCGGTGGTGGCGTCCACCCGGTAGCCGTGCTCGGCGAGGTAGTGGAGAAGGGCGACGTCCTGGGTGTTGCCCAGCTGCGGGGTCGCGATCGTTCTGCCCTTGAGGTCGTCCAGGCTCGTGATCTTCTTCGGGTTGACGACGAGCGAGACACCGCCCGACGCCGACCCCCCGACGATCTTCAGGCTCTTGCCGCGCGACGTGGTGTAGCCGTTGATCGCGGGGGAGGGGCCGATCCACCCGATGTCGATGGCACCGGAGTTCAGCGCCTCGATCTCGGCGGGGCCCGCGTTGAAGACGGAAGCGCGGACCTTGGTGCCGCCCAGCTCCTTCTGGAAAAAGCCGCGCTGGAGTCCGACGAGAGGAGTGGCGTGCGTGGTGTTGCCGAAGAACCCGATCTTCACGGTCTCCAGCCCGTCGGTTCTGGGCCCCTGGGCGGGCACCTCGACGGCGGTGTTCTTCTTGGCCTGCGAACCGTAGCCGCAGGCACCCAGGGCGCCCATCAGCAGCGGGACGGTGGCGGCTGCCACCAGGAGACGGTGACGAACGGCAGGCACGGGAGGTGTTCCTCTCGTAGGACCGGAAGTGCGCGGCTAGGGCGCGCCCGGCACAGCGGCGGGTCTTCGGAAGAGCGGGGGTGCGGGCACGGCGGTGTGCGGGGACACCGCGCGCATCGGCCCGCACCGCCTGGCGGCGTGCGGGGTCAGCACGCACATCGGCCGACACCGCCCTGGCCGCTCCCGAGGGCGCCGCTGCCGATGCGGCCGCCCTCCTTCGCGAAGGTCGAGAACACGTCCCGGTGCATGGTCAGAAATCCCAGCCCTCGTCGTCCGCCTCGGGCTTCTCCTGTGCCTCCGTGGCCGCGAAGGCGTTGCCGGTCATGCCGGCGGTGAGGGTGGTGCCGTCGGTGGGGTCGATGAGGAGGAAGGAGCCGGTGGTGCGGGAGTGGGT
>NZ_JCANQV010000427.1:0-3738 GCF_059553635.1 Candidatus Streptomyces philanthi | reverse complement strand
CGCCGGCGGTCGCCGAGCGCGCCGCCCGGCTGCGGTCGGCCCTCCAGGAGGAGCTGAGCGCCTGAGGCGCCGTGCGGCCCAGGGGCGGGACACTCGTACCCGCCCCTGGGCCGCACGGAAGGAATTTGCCCCGGTCGTCGCCGCGGGGGTACAGTAAAACCACAACGACGCGGGGTGGAGCAGCTCGGTAGCTCGCTGGGCTCATAACCCAGAGGTCGCAGGTTCAAATCCTGTCCCCGCTACTGAAAGGCCAAGGCCCGGATTCCTCGGAATCCGGGCCTTCGTCGTGTGTGCGCCGGGGCGCGCACACGGGCGGTGTGGGCGCCCCGCTACCGGTGCGGGTCAGCCGGCGGAGTTGCAGGTGGGGCAGAGGCCGCGGAACGTCAGCGTCACCTCGGAGACCTCGAAGCCGTAGCGCTCGGGCTCGGGCAGCGCGGAGAGCGGGTCGACGTGCACATGCACGTCGCGGATCGTGCCGCAGCGCGAGCAGACGAGGTGCTGGTGGGCGTGGTGGGCGTTCGGGTCGTAGCGCTTGGCGCGGCCGTCCGTGCTCACTTCGAGCACCTCGCCCAGGGAGACCATCTCGCCGAGGGTGTTGTAGACGGTCGCGCGGGAGATCTCGGGCAGCCGCGCGGCGGCGCGGGCGTGCACCTCGTCGGCCGTGTAGTGGACGTGGTCCCCGTCGAGGACCTCGGCGACGACGCGTCGTTGCGCGGTCAGCCGCCAGCCGCGTCCCCGGAGTCGTTCCAGCAGGTCACTCATGCCATTCACCTATCAGTCAGATAAAGCCAGGGTAGCAAGCGGCCGGTCCGTCGCCGGATCGGGTACGGCTTTCGTGGCATTCTTGACTTAGACAATGTCCAATGTAGGATCGGACCCGGCGCACGCCAAGGCAGGTGTCACGAATCAGGAGGCGCACGTGTCGGTAGAGAGCACCACGGGACCGCTGACCACGGAGTCCGGAGCTCCCGTCGCGGACAACCAGAACAGCGAGGCGGCCGGCGTCGGCGGACCCGGACTCATCCAGGACCAGCTCCTGATAGAAAAGCTCGCGCACTTCAACCGCGAACGCATCCCGGAGCGGATCGTCCACGCCCGCGGCGCCGGCGCGTACGGCACCTTCACCCTCACCGCCGATGTGACGAAGTACACCCGGGCGAAGTTCCTCTCCGAGATCGGCAAGCAGACCGAGGTCTTCGCGCGGTTCTCGACCGTCGCGGGCAACCTCGGCGCCGCCGACGCGGTACGCGACCCGCGCGGCTTCGCGCTGAAGTTCTACACCGAGGAGGGCAACTACGACCTCGTCGGCAACAACACCCCGGTGTTCTTCATCAAGGACGCCATCAAGTTCCCCGACTTCATCCACACCCAGAAGCGCGACCCGTACACCGGCTCGCAGGAGGCGGACAACGTCTGGGACTTCTGGGGCCTGTCGCCCGAGTCCACCCACCAGGTGACCTGGCTGTTCGGCGACCGCGGCATCCCCGCCTCGTACCGCCACATGAACGGCTACGGCTCCCACACCTTCCAGTGGAACAACGAGGCCGGCGAGGTCTTCTGGGTCAAGTACCACTTCAAGACCGACCAGGGGATCAAGAGCCTCACCCAGGCCGAGGCCAACACACTCGCCGGTGAGGACCCCGACAGCCACCAGCGCGATCTGCGCGAGGCCATCGAGCGCGGCGACTTCCCGACCTGGACCGTGCAGGTGCAGATCATGCCCGCGGCCGAGGCGGCGAACTACCGCTTCAACCCGTTCGACCTGACCAAGGTCTGGCCGCACGCGGACTACCCGCCGATCGAGATCGGCAAGCTGGAGCTCAACCGCAACCCGCAGAACATCTTCGCCGAGGTCGAGCAGTCGGTCTTCTCCCCGCACCACTTCGTGCCGGGCATCGGCCCCTCGCCCGACAAGATGCTCCAGGGCCGCCTCTTCGCGTACGGCGACGCGCACCGCTACCGCGTCGGCATCAACGCCGACCACCTGCCGGTCAACCGCCCGCGCGCCACCGAGGCGCGCACCCACGGCCGGGACGGCGTCCTCTACGACGGCCGCCACGCCGGCGCGAAGAACTACGAGCCCAACAGCTTCGGCGGACCCGTCGAGACCGGCCGCCCGCTGTGGCAGCCCTTCACCGTCAGCGGCTCCACCACCGAGGCCGCCGCCCCCTCGCACGCCGAGGACGACGACTTCGTGCAGGCCGGCAACCTCTACCGGCTGATGTCCGAGGAGGAGAAGGGCCGTCTGATCGAGAACCTGGCGGGCTTCATCGCCAAGGTCTCCCGCGACGACATCGCCCAGCGCGCGATCGAGAACTTCCGCAAGGCGGACGCGGACTACGGCAAGCGGCTCGAAGCCGCCGTCCAGGCCCTGCGCGGCTGACGCGTCCTCCCGCAGGGCCGTACCCCACCGCGACGGGGTGCGGCCGGGAGGCGCACGGACCGCTTGCCGTACCAGCCGAAGAGGCCGGACGCCCCTGGCTCCGGCCTCTTCGCGCGCCCGGGGGAGCGGCTACCGCGGGGCGTCGCCGAGGTAGCTCAGCAGCTGCTCGTGCAGCAGGCCGTTGGAGGCCGCCGCGTTCCCGCTGTGCGGACCCGGCCGGCCGTCCAGACCGGTGAAGCGGCCGCCGGCCTCCTGCACCACGATCGCGCAGGCCGCCATGTCCCACAGCGACAGCTCCGGCTCCGCGCAGATGTCCACCGCGCCCTCGGCGACCATCATGTACGGCCAGAAGTCGCCGTAGGCGCGGGTACGCCAGCACTCCCGGCCCAGATCGAGGAATCCGGCCAGCTTGCCGCGCTCCTCCCAGCCGGTCAGCGAGGAGTACGCGAACGACGCGTCCTGGACCCGGCCGACCTTCGACACCTCCAGGCGCGTCGCCGAGGTCAGACTGCGTCCCGTGAACGCGCCCAGCCCCTCGGCCGCCCACCAGCGGCGGTTGAGGGCCGGGGCGGAGACGATGCCGACCACCGGGCGGTCCCCGGCCGGGCCGTGCTCCATCAGCGCGATCAGCGTGGCCCACACCGGGACGCCGCGCACATAGTTCTTCGTACCGTCGATCGGGTCGATGATCCAGCGGCGGGGGCCCGCGCCCTCGCTGCCGAACTCCTCGCCGAGCACCGCGTCACGCGGCCGGGCCCGCTGGAGCTGGCCGCGGATCAGCTCCTCGGCGGCCTTGTCCGCCTCGGTGACCGGGGTCATGTCCGGTTTGGTCTCGACCTTGAGATCGAGGGCCTTGAACCGGTCCATGGTGGCGGCGTCCGCGACGTCCGCGAGGACATGGCCGAGACGGAGATCATCGTGAAAGTCGGGCATGTGCGAACAGTATCGACTGATATACGCAGGAGCCACACGCGCCTGCTCCGCCAGCCGGGTACGGTCGTCGGCCACCCCCGGACGGACGCCCTTGACAGCCCCTGGCACCCCGTCAATTCTGTGCCCACACCGGCCGTACGGGCCGCGCGGCAGCGGAGGTGACGATGCCCCCAGCGCGAGAGTTGCTGCTCGACGCCGCCTACCGGGCGCTGGCGCGGCGGCCCTGGACGGCCGTCCGCATGGTGGACGTGGCGGCCGCCGCCGGAGTGTCGCGGCAGACCCTCTACAACGAGTTCGGCAGCAAGGACGGCCTGGCCCGCGCCCTGGTGCGCCGGGAGACCGACAACTATCTCGCGGGCGTCGAACACGCCCTCACCGCACACGGCCCGGTGCCCGCCGCGCCCCCGGACGCCGCGGTCGCC
>NZ_JCANQV010000426.1:0-3749 GCF_059553635.1 Candidatus Streptomyces philanthi | reverse complement strand
CCTCTTCCCCCACGCGCCCGGACCGCCCCGCCCCCGTCCGCACCCGCAGATACACATCCGCCCCGACCCCGGCCACCACTTCCCCCACAACCTCCGCGCCCGCCGTCATCGCCCCCAGCTCCGCGGCATCCGCCGGAATCCGGTCCAGGCCGAAGACATCGGTGTGGTCCCCGAAGACGAAGTCCAGCGGTTCCAGGGTCTCCGGCCAGCCCTCCAGCTCCCGGGCCCGTGCGTGCAGCGCGGCGAGTTCGGCGCGCCGCTCGGCCGGCGGCGGCAGCGTCCCGCGTGCCGCCCGCTTCGCCGCCTTCGTGAACCGGTCGGGCACCGCGAGCGCGCTCCCCAGCAGCGCCTCCGTCCGCCGCGCCGCCATCAGCGGCCCGCGCCCCAGCCAGGCGTACGCCACCGCGCCCTGCTCCACCAACCGCGTCGGCCCGCGTTCGGCCGCCGTGATCCCCACCTTGAGCAGCCCGGGTCCGAAGTACGCCAGATAGACGCCGTACGGGCGCGGGTCATCGGCCATGGTGTCCGCGGCCACCGACCGCGACCGGTCCAGCCGGGCGCACCGCGCGCACTGATCCCTCGTGCCCGCCGCGTCGATCACTGCCTCGTACGGGCAGACGAGCCACCGCCCGGCCCGCCACACGCCCAGACAGCGCCGCTCCCCGCGCACCGCGAAGGCCAGCGGCTTGCCCGGGGGCAGCGGACTCACCCGCTCGGCCTTCCGCTCGGCGCAGTACCAACCGAGTCGCTGCTGGTACAACGGTCCGGTCCCGGCCGCCGGTTCCCGTGTTGCCCGCCCGGTCCCGCCGCCGTCCCGCCGGACCGCCCACCGCGGCCCCGTGCATCGCCACATCCGGCCAGCGTACGGCCGCCGCTCACCCGGCCCACGGCCCTCACGGCCCCCGTCCGCCACACCGCGGGCGCAGACGAAAAGCCGTAGGCCCGGTGGACGAATCCACCGGGCCTACGGCGTCAGTAGCGGGGACAGGATTTGAACCTGCGACCTCTGGGTTATGAGCCCAGCGAGCTACCGAGCTGCTCCACCCCGCGTCGGTTCCTCAGACACTACGCGATTCCCCCCACCAACACCTAATCGGTTTCCCCTCACCCGTCCCCTCCCTCATAAAGGCCCCATGTCACACACCAGCCGCACCACCGCTCCGCCGCCGCTCCACTACGTCCGCTTCCAGAGCACCACCCGCCACCCCCGAGGCCACTATCCCGGCGTATTCGCCCTGGTCAACGGGCTCGCCCGGGACGGCCTGCTCACCCCCGACGAGGAACTCTTCCGCCGCACACACAACGCCTGGTACGACGCGAACTACCCCAACCCCTCGGACACCGACCCCACCGTCTACGACCACGCCCTCCACCCCGGCGCCGTCTCCTGGTTCAAGTCGACGTCCCACGAGCTGATCTCCCGCGTCGACGGCTACCTCACCCTCCTCGCCGCCCACGACGTCCCCTGCCGCCGCCTCACCTCCACCTCCCCCGGCCGCATCATCTACGAGGACGCGTACCAGGTGGTCGTCGTCCCCAACTCCCCGGCTCCATGAACCAGTTGCCCCCTCTGCCACACTCCTCCCGTGACGACCCACCTGATCTCCGTCATCGGAAGCAGCCCGGGAGTCGGCAAGTCGACTCTGTGCCGCGCACTGGCCGATTGGCTCGCCGGCACCGGCGCGTCCGTCGATCACTTCGAGGAGGCCGACATCCTCACGCGGCCGGCGTTCCGCCCCGTGGCCGAGGAGTTCGCCGACGGCTCCTCCGCCGTGCGACCCGCCACCCTCGTCGAATGCACCCGCGCCTACGTCACGGAATCACGCGACGCGGGCGTGGACTTCCTCCTCACGGACGCCCTGCTCCCCTTCATCCCCTCCCTGGTCGCCTGGGGCCACGACGAGCCCGAGCTCACCGACGTCATCGACGCCCTGACCGAGGCCGTCGCCCCCACACCGGTCACCGTCGTCTACGTCCACGACGACCCGGAGGCCGCCCTCCGCCGCGCCATCGACCGCGAGGGCCCCACCTGGGAAGCCTGGTACCTCAACAAACTCGCCGCCTCCCCCGGCACCCGCACCGTCCACGACCTCCCCTCAGCCGCCACCCACCTCCGCCACGAGTCCGCCCTCACCCTCCGCCTTCTCACCCGAACCCCTTGGAACGTCATCACCGTCAACACATTCACCCACTCCACCCCCACCTCCTCCTTCACCCACACCCGCAACCACCTGACCAAGCTGCTCGACCTCCCCGCCTGAACCCACATGCCACGGCGAAGCTCCCGCCCGGAAAACCTGGCGGGAGCTTCGCCCTGCTTCGTTCACGCGACGGGTGCCACGAACCCGACGACCACCAGATCAAGCCCTGGCCCGCGACCGCAGCCGGTCGAATCCCGGCGTTCCGGCTCGAAACCCTTCGGACGCGTCGCGCTCGCCAGGCCGACAGTCGGAAAGCAGCGGTGATCGCCGGCAGAACAGGCGCGGACTCACCTTGCGACCGATTACGGCACAGATCCGGTTGCTGCACTTCACTGCTGCACGGAACGCCAAAGCCCCTCCGGGAGATCCCGGAGGGGCTTTGACCTGCTGTGCGCTCGGCAGGATTCGAACCTGCAACCTTCTGATCCGTAGTCAGATGCTCTATCCGTTAAGCTACGAGCGCTTGGCTTTCCGGCGGTTTTTCTTGCCGGTCGGCGTTGCGAGAACAACATTACATGACCTGGGCCGTGAGGCGAAATCCACTCGCCACACACCCCCTGACCTGCGAAAACGCAACTGAGGGCAACTTCTGGGGCTTCCGGGGCGCGGGAGGCGAGTGGGAGGCCGAGTGAAGTTCAGGCGCATGATGCCCGATTCGCCGGAATTGCCGTAACCTTTCTTGGTGTCGCCGCCGGCCCGGCAGCCTGGACGGCGTCGGCGGGACTGAAGGACCGGTGAAGGAAGAGACCCGCGGGCCCGAAGAACTCTGCGAACGTGAAGGCCCCCGCGAGACAGGTTGAAGCGTTCGACGGGAGCCGAGGCGGTGATCCTCTTACGGAAGCCGCGAGGGGCAGCACCACCGGGCGTGATCCGTTCCATGCTCTCGACGGTGCCGAAGCTCGACGCCGCCGGAGCGAAGACCATCCGGCTGGATCGGCAAGATCAAGTGGTTTCGCGGCCGGGCGGTCCCCACGGGCCACACATGGACCAGGAGCCGACCAACATGATCAGCCCCCGGCCATCCGCCGACAGCTCACGCGCCCCAGGCCCCACGGCGCCCCCGGCCACCCCGGCCCCAGATCACCCACAGGCACGCAGCCCCATCACCACCCACCCCAGGAGCACCCCACCCCCAACAAAAAACCTCCGGGCCCGATCGCAATGACCAGGCCCGGAGGGAGAAGCGGAGGCGGAGGGATTTGAACCCTCGATCGGGGATAAACCCGAAACCGCATTAGCAGTGCGGCGCCATAGACCGGACTAGGCGACGCCTCCACACGCCACCACGCGCGTATGCACGTCGTAGGCATGTCCAGATGATGGCACAGCTCCACGCCCCGCCACCAATCGCCCCCTACGGTACTCGCGGGACGGGCCGCCCGGCAAAGACGTTCCTGCGGCGCAACGTCGGGGGCGGCGGCGCGTTAGGAGGTACGGGGCCGTGCGGCAGGCCGCCGTGGATCCCCGGCGCGTACGTGCCGCGTGCCCGCCTCGTACACCGCTTCTGGAGTCCGTCATGCCGCATCGCCGGATGTCCCTCCTCGCCGC
>NZ_JCANQV010000425.1:0-3773 GCF_059553635.1 Candidatus Streptomyces philanthi | reverse complement strand
CGGCGGCGGGGGCGTCGGCGCGGCGGCAGGAACCGGCGGTGCGGCCGTTTCCGCCGCGGGCTCCTCGATGCTGACGCCGAAGTCGGTGGCGATGCCTGCCAGGCCGTCGGCGTACCCCTGGCCGACCGCGCGGACCTTCCAGGCCGCGTTGCGCCGGTAGAGCTCGACGACCACCAGGGCGGTCTCCGGGCCGAGCCGGGGCGGGGTGAAGACGGCGAGGACGTCGCCGCTGACGGCGTCGCGCACCGTGCCCGTCGGTTCCGTCCCGGCGAAGGTGGCCCCGGGGGCGTCCGGGCTCGCCGTCACCACGATCTTCTCGATCTCGGCGGGCACCGCGGTGGTGTCCACCGTGATGACGTCCCCGCCGCCGGAGGCGCCGGAGGAGTGGAGCACCCCGGCGCCCGCCGGCTGGTTGTAGAAGACGAAGTCGGCGTCGGAGCGCACCTTGCCGTCGGCGGTGAGCAGCAGGGCCGACACATCGAGCCGGGTGGGCGCGGTGACCTCCACCGCCACCCGCGCGGCGGTCAGCGGGAGGTTCGCGCCGGGAGTCATAGCCGTCATGCCAGCAGTAACGCACGGTGTCCGCCGGCGGTTCCCCCGTCCGCGGCAGCCGGTGCCGCCGTGCCGCGGACGGGCGCGGTCCCTTGTCAGTCGCGGGAGTTGCCGAACAGCAGCCGGTAGGCGATCAGCAGGACCAGGGCGCCCGCGATCGCCGCGATCCAGGTCGACGGGTCGAAGAGGTCGCGGGGGATGGGGCGGTCCAGGATCTTGACGGAGAGCCAGCCGCCGATGAAGGAGCCGGCGATACCGATCAGGGTGGTGCCGACCAGCCCGCCCGGATCGCGCCCCGGCAGCAGGATCTTGGCGATGACTCCCGCGATCAGTCCGAGTACGAGCCAGCTGACGATACCCATGGTGTGATTCCTCGTTCCTGTGCGGCGCGGTGCCGCCGGGTCGGTTGCGTTCCCTGTGCGGTTGTGCCCACAAGGACGCGCGGAGGGGGCGCGACGTTCCGTGCCGCGGCCACCGGGACGGAACGCCGTGTGCCGTGCCGGTCAGTGCGGCCACAGGGGCGGGTCGGTGCAGAAGGCGCCGCCGAGCCGGGACTGCGCGGGGTCGTCCGGGTCGAGTTCCCCCTGGGCGGCGAGCAGGGCCGCGGCGTACGGCTCGGAGTCGTCGAGCGGGGTGTAGCCGAGGGCGCGGGCGGTGGACAGGTCCCACCACAGGCGGGTGTTGGCGGAGGAGCCGTAGGCGATCGTGTGGCCGACGTCACGGGCGGTCAGCGCCGCGTGCAGCAGCCGGGCGCAGTCGGCCGGACTGAGCCAGATCGAGAGCATCCGCACCGTCGTCGGCTCCGGGAAGCAGGAGCCGATGCGCAGGGAGACCGTCTCGATGCCGTGGCGGTCGTGGTAGAGGGAGGCGAGGTCCTCGCCGAAGCACTTGGACAGGCCGTAGAAGGTGTCCGGCCGGTGGGGCGTGTCCACCGGGACGGCGGCGGAGCCGTCGGCGGGCCGGGGCACGAAGCCGACGGCGTGGTTGGAGGAGGCGGCGACGACCCGGCGCACCCCGGCCTCGCGGACCGCCTCGTAGAGATGGTGGGTGCCCTCGATGTTGGCCCGCAGGATCTTCTCGAACGGGGCCTCCAGGGAGATGCCCGCGAGATGGATCACCGCGTCGGTGCCGCGCACCGCCTCGCGCAGCGCGTCGCGGTCGCAGAGGTCGGCGGTGATCGCGTCCGGGGCGCCGGGCACCGGGCGCCGGTCGAACAGCCGCAGCCGGTAGCCGTACGGGGGCAGCAGGGTGCGCATCAGGGTGCCGATGCCGCCGGCGGCGCCGGTGAGCAGGACGGTGCGGGGTGCGGTCATGGGCGGGGCTCCTCCGGCCGGGCGCGGGCCGGGACCGGTCGGGCCGGGGCGCGGGCCGTATACGGGACGGGGTTCAGATGTGTGGACACGGTAGGGAGCGGCCTCACGGCCGGTCAAGACACCCCCGTACGCGGCGAGTTCGGGTGCGGGAAGGGCGGTTTCGGGTCCTTGACCGGTGCGGCGGGCTGCTCTAGCGTGAGGCAGGTTCATGAGTATGGACGCAGGTCAGAGATGTGTACGAGTCCGCGCACCGTGTACGCGCCTGCCAGGAGGGCCCGTGACCTCAGCCCCGCCGCTCGCCGGCCGCCTCGACGGACCGCTCTTCTTCCCCGTCACCGCCTTCGCCCCCGACGGCTCCCTCGCCCCGGACACCTACCGCGCCCATGTGCGCCAGGGGCTCGACGCGGGCGCCGCCGCCGTCTTCGCCTGCTGCGGCACCGGCGAGTTCCACGCACTGGCCCCCGGCGAGTTCCGGACCGCCGTCGCCGCCGCCGTCGAGGAGGCCGCCGGACGGGTCCCGGTGATCGCCGGTACCGGCTACGGCACGGCACTGGCCGTGGAGTTCGCCCGGCTGGCCCGGGACGCGGGGGCCGACGCGCTGCTCGCCATGCCGCCCTACCTCGTCGTCCCCGGGCAGCAGGGGCTGCTGCGCCACTACCGGACGCTGGCCGCCGCCACCGCGCTGCCGGTCATCGTCTACCAGCGCGACAACGCCGTCCTCACCCCTGCCACCGCCGCCGCCCTGGCCGCCACGCCCGGCATCGTCGGCGTCAAGGACGGCGTCGGCGACCTCGGACTGCTGCAACGCCTCATCAGCGCGGTCCGCACCGAGGTGCCCGGCAGCGGCTTCCTCTGGTTCAACGGCCTGCCCACCGCCGAACTCACCGCGCCCGCCTACCTCGGTCTGGGCGTCCGCCACTGGTCCTCCGCCGTCTTCGCCTTCGCCCCCGAGATCGCCGCCACCTTCCGGCGGGCCCTGACCGGCGGCGACACCCTCACCGTCGACCGGCTGCTGGACGGCTTCTACCGCCCGCTGGTCGAACTGCGCGACAAGGGACGCGGCTACGCCGTCTCGCTGGTCAAGGCCGGGGTACGGCTGCGCGGCACCGACGTCGGGGAGGTCCGGCCGCCGCTCGGCGAGCCGGAACCGGCGCACCTCGCGCAGCTGGAGGAACTGATCGGACACGGGCTCGCCCTGGCCGCCGGGGACGGCACGGGCCAAGGCGGCGCCTGATGCGGGCCGCGGCGTTCCTCTACCCCTGGGACGTGGTCGGCGACCCGGACGCCGCCCGCCGCCTCACCGGCCTCGGCATCCGGCAGGTCACCCTGGCCTCCGCCTACCACTCCACCCGCGCCCTCACCCCGCGCCACCCCCGCCACCGTGTCGTCACCGCCCGGCACTCCGCCGTCCTCTACCCGCCCGACCCCGGGCGCTGGGCCGGCCGCGCGCTGCGCCCGGCCCCGCAGGACTGGATGCCGGAGCCGGACCCCTTCGGCACGGCCGCGCGGGCGCTGGCCGCCGCCGGCGTCGAGGTGCACAGCTGGGTGGTGCTCGCCCACAACTCCCGCCTCGGCGCGGCGCACCCGGACACCGTCGTCCGCAACGCCTACGGGGACCCGTACCCGTGGGCGCCGTGCGTCGCCCGCCCCGAGGTGCGCGACCACCTCGCCGCCCTGGCCGCCGAGGCCGCCGTACGGCCCGGGGCCCGGGGCACCGAGCTGGAGTCCTGCGGCTGGTACGGACTGGCGCATCCGCACGCCCACGACAAGACCGGCGGGCTGCCGCTGTCCGGGGCCGCGCAGTACCTGATGTCCGTGTGCTTCTGCCCCGTGTGCCGCGAGGGCTACGACGGACTCGGCCTGCCCGCCGACGAGTTGCGGCAGGCGGTGCGGCGGGCCCTGGAGCCG
>NZ_JCANQV010000424.1:0-3801 GCF_059553635.1 Candidatus Streptomyces philanthi | reverse complement strand
CTGCTCTGGCAGCAGCATCCGCTCGTGCGGAATATCCCGCGCCGCCTCGGACCATGACGGCGAAGGAGTGCTTCAACGCGCTGGATGGCACCGGTAAACTGTTCTACGTCAAGTCCCGGTACGCCGTGTGCTCCGGTGCCGTGTTCACCCAGACATGGGCACGGGAAAACAAGCCCGTAGGGGAGAGCAGGTTCGTCATCGTCGCGATGGCCACCATCCCCGAAGGCAGCATGACAATGAACGTCGACTACGAGTACCTGCATATGGAGCAGGTCGGCCAGACGGGCACGAGCGGGATGATGATCAGTCCGTCTGCGTACGTACTGGCGAAGTGGCCTTCCACATCCGCTCTTCATGAGGGCGGCAGCATCCCAGGCCCGCGCAGCTGGACTGCCCTGAAGGGCGATCCGAAGTCCGGATTCCGCCACACAATGACAGCGGACCTGGCGTCAGGATACGGGAAGGACCGCGTCATATCCCTGGCTCATCAGCCGAAGGTCGACATCAAGTTCCCGACGGGCTGGACAGTGACGGGCGCCCGGAGTGGCGAGCCCTACTTCCTCGTACCGCGGTGGGACGGAGCCACCTACATCGCCAGCGCAAGCCCGGTGCCGTCATGGCTTACAAGTCCGAACTCTGGTACAGCAGCAAGACAGGAGCAGCAGAGAAGGCTTTCGCCGATCACATCAAGAAGGCGTACACCGACCCCAAGAACACACAACCCAGCAACAGCGCAAAGAACATCCCAGGGAACACACCGGAAACCGCCTTGCATCGCCGCTACCACGACACTGGCAGAAGAAAAGCCCATCGCGCCGAGGCCATCAAAGCATGCCAAGCACACTGGGAAAGGACTACTCGCAGGGCAAGAAATACGAATGCGACGAGTTCCCCTTCGCCAGCACCTATGAAGGCGCAGCCCAAGCACTGAAGAAATACGACCCAAAAGGGAAAGCACCCAAGAAGAACTTCTCCGCAATTCCTATACCTAAAGCAGAAAACGGAGCCGGCGGCACCCTCCTGGCAAGCTTCTACAAGAAATACAGAATAATCGATGGCTACCAGAACAGTGACATCGAAGACTCCTTCATGGTGAAGATCTCCTGACACAGCCGAATCCGGGGGCCTGCAAAGGCCACCGGATTCTTTTACGCCGCGATCGGCCAGAACTGCACCAGATATCTTTCGACCCCGTCCGGGACCTCAAGATCCGCTCGGCGCGCCACCTCTTCCCTCCCGGTACAGTGGACTCGAATTCTCCACCGACGGCCAGTGAGGCCCAATTCCAAGAAGTCCACCGAGCCGGAGAAAGTCATCACGGCCAACCTGCCGGACGGGGCGAAGATCTCTGCCTCTTCTCTCACTTCCCAAGACGGATCGGCATCGAACTCAGGTTCGCCATCCCATACCTGCACGGCAAACAGAGCCGTGTGCGTGTGGCCAGCACTCAGAATATCAACGCGCCCCTCGCGTTGAGTCAGGAACGACTCGCCGAAGCCTTCACCCTCCGGGAATGACTCCGACACGTAAGCGGCATCCACCTCTTCCAGGCCGATCCCGTAGAACTCGACGAGTATTTTCATCGTCTTTCGCTCGATTATGTGCGGGATTCTCACTTCCCCCTCCTGAAGTTGTCGGCGGAACGCATGGATCTGGCCCTTGTCATGATGCCAGTTATGCGGCACAGGAGGCGCTCCGCTTGGCCTATGCCTTGCCCCAGCCCACCCGGCACAAGTGGGTTGGGGCGCCGCCGCGTCTTCCCAAGGCCGCTGCCAGGGAATAGGTCCACGTGGGGCGAGCCCGCCACCTGGTACTTCATGCTGGAGCGACGACGATCGGGCCGTCATCTGCTCTGGCCGCCTGCCGCGCTCATCTCCCTGCCTGCGGCGGCTTCCTCTCGCACCCTCACAGCTTGACCATGCATACGAATTCAAAGGCAGGACCTGGAGCGGACGGCATCACTACGCCCCTGTCCCTACGCCCCACGTCTTCTACGCCCTCCAGCGCATCGTCCGTTCGCCGCAAGAGGCGGAAGTCGGTCCGCGCCTCAAGCCGACCTTCTTGCACTGCGGTTACTTACTCATACTCTGGACCGGCGCCTGGACCACGTGCCAACGCGACGTGCCCACACCGATGTCATCCCGGCGAAGCATCACTAAGGGCTGTCCCGACGAGGGTGCCGTTCGCCCCACCGCGCGGCCCCGTCGCCCCTTGAGCGAATCATCCACGTGTACTTCTCATTACCAGGCCAAGGAAGATCGCATGGTTCCTCCCGGCTCCGGAGCAAGCTTTCCCCGAAAGCCCTTCAAGAATTAGAGGGAAGTTTCTTCCCTGAAGAAAAATCCCTCTTTCCTCATGTGTTTTAAGCCCTCACTCGCTGGCGGGCCAGAACTGCACCAGGTAGCGTTCAACACCACTCGGAACATCGACTTGCGCCATTTGATAAACGGCATCACGCCCCGAGCATCGCACGCGCACTTTCCACAACGTGTTCGTCCGCCCAAGCTGGATACACGCCCCAGAACTCCCCATCATTTCACAGATGGCTAGTTCTCCGGTCGGCGATTCAATTTCGCCCTCGCCCACCACCTCCCAACTATCTTCGCCCTCTTCGCTGGGAGCCGACTCCCATACCTCGGAGACCAGAATTGCCGTGTGGGTGTGCCCGCCGCTTTCGATGTCAATTCTTCGTTCACGAAAAGAGAGAAAGTTACCCATCTCCGAGCCCTCCGGAAAAGGAATCGGGACGAGATCATCATTCGCCTCCTGAAGGGCAAACGAGTAGAATTCGACCTCTACTTCCATCTCCTGTCGATTAAGAGGTTGTCTCACGTGGCGTGGGGTTGATGCGGCATGATGCTGTGCCATGGGTGTTGGTCTGTCGCAGCGGTTGGTTCCTGACGAACTGTGGTTGCTGGTTGCTCCGTTGCTGCCGTCGTTTGCGTCTCGGCCGCAGGGTGGCGGGACGGCCCCGGTGGATGAGCGGGCCGCGTTCACGGCTGTGGTGTACGTGCTGACCAGTGGCTGCGCCTGGCGGCATCTGCCGGAGACGTTCGGAGTGTCGCCGGCGACCGCGCATCGCCGGTTCTCCGCGTGGACCGAGGCAGGTCTGTGGCGGCGGCTGCATCAGAGGGTCCTGGATGAGCTCGGGGCCCGCGGTGAGCTGGACTGGACGTCGGCCATCGTGGACGCGGCCTCGGTCCGCGCGAAAAAGGGGGATCGCTGACCGGGCGCAATCCGGTCGACCGGGGCAAGAAGGGCAGCAAGCTCCACGTCCTCTCCGATGCCCAGGGCTTACCTCTCGCCCTCGGCGTCTCCGGCGCGAACGTCCACGACAGTCAGACCCTCCTGCCGCTGATCCTTGGCATACCCGCCATCCGCTCCCGCCGCGGACCGCGACGTCGCCGTCCCGGCAGGCTCCGCGCTGACAAGGCGTACTACTCCACCGACCGGCTGGCCTGGCTGCGCAGCCGAGGCATCGTCCCCCGCATCGCCCGCCCCGGCATCGAGTCCGGGGAGCGTCTCGGCCGTCACCGCTGGAAGATCGAGCGGTCGATCTCCTGGCTCTTCGGCTACCGCAGACTGACGGTCCGATACGAGCGAAAGAGCAGCCACTTCCTGGCCTTCCTCGGACTCGCGGCGGCGCTGACCTGCTACAAGAAGCTCGCGAAACTCGCCACATGAGACAAGCTCTAATACTCCAGTTGCAGTTCGCTATTACTGCTGGTCAGGGGCAGGTTTCCGAGTGCATCGAGCTGACTGGCCGTCATGTTGCGGAAGTTCGTGACCGGCGGTGCGGCA
>NZ_JCANQV010000423.1:0-3802 GCF_059553635.1 Candidatus Streptomyces philanthi | reverse complement strand
ACCCCCGCACAACCCTCGCCCCCGAGCCCGCCGCCCGCACCTGCCGGAGGGCCACACCACGCCTTCCGCGCACCGCCCCCACCCCCGGCACGGCTCATCACCCCGGCGCACGAACGCTCCCGCACCACCCCCCGCGCATCCGGGCGCTACAGGTGTCCGGCACGCCCGGCCGGTGGGCCGTACGGGTCATACGGACCGGCGTACGGCCGCTCTGACAAGCACCGGCGGCCACCGGCCGCATGTTCCCCCACACTTCGCGTTTGAGGACCAAGAGACTCTAAATTCACGACGAAGGGTGATGAAGCGGGTGCGTAATGTGATGTGCTGGTAGCGGTCGTGACGCTTCCGGTGAACGTCACGGAGCCCGTCCCGCACGCACGCGGACGGCGCACGACCGGCCAGTCCCACGGGGGACGCGGGAGGGGAGCGGAAGGATGCAGCGGGAGCAGATCAGGCGCTGGGAATCGGGCGCACTCGCCCACACCGTGACGGACCCGTTCGGCCAGGGCCCGCTGCCCTGGCTGCGGGGCAGCGACAGCTACGCCGACCTCGGCCGCGTCGTCCCCTGGTACGCCGACCCGGCCGCTGTCCGCCGCGACCCGTTCGTCCCGCCGCCCCGCAAGCACAACGGCCCGCGCACCTCCGACGACGTACGCGGCCAGATCAAGGGCTTCGCGGGCACGGGCGCGGTGGCCCCCGGCGAGGCGATCGACTTCCGGATCACCGTCGACCCGCCGCAGCCGTTCAGCATCGACGTCTACCGCATCGGCCACTACGGCGGCGCCGGAGCCTTCAAGATCACCACCAGTCCGCGGCTCTCCGGCATCGTCCAGCCCGCGCCGCTCACCGCCGACCGCACCGTCTCCTGCCACCACTGGTGGCTCTCCTGGCGCCTCCAGGTCCCGACGTACTGGCAGCCCGGCGCGTATGTCGCGGTGCTGACCACCGCCGACGGCCACCGCAGCCACATCCCCTTCGCGGTCCGCGACGACACCCCCGCCGACCTGCTGCTCCTGCTGCCCGACATCACCTGGCAGGCGTACAACCTCTACCCCGAGGACGGCCGTACCGGCGCCAGCCTCTACCACGCCTGGGACGAGGACGGCGCCCTCCTGGGCGAGGAGGAGGCCGCCACCACCGTCTCCTTCGACCGCCCCTACGCCGGCGCCGGACTCCCCCTGCACGTCGGTCACGCCTACGACTTCATCCGCTGGGCCGAGCGCTACGGCTACGACCTGGCCTACGCCACCGCCCGCGATCTGCATGCCGGCCGGGTCGACCCGGGCCGCTACCGCGGTCTGGTCTTCCCCGGCCACGACGAGTACTGGTCGGCGCCGATGCGCCGTACGGCCGAGCACGCCCGCGACGGCGGCACCTCCCTGGTCTTCCTCTCCGCCAACACCATGTACTGGCAGGTCGGCCTCTCCCCGTCCCCCACCGGTCCCGACGCGCTCCTCAGCTGCCGCAAGCGCCAGGGCCCCGGCCGCCCCGCCCTGTGGCGGGAGGTGGGGGAGCCGGAGCAGCGGCTGCTGGGCATCCAGTACACGGGGCGGGTGCCGGAACCGGCCCCGCTGATCGTCCGCAACGGCCACCACTGGCTGTGGGAGGCCACCGGCGCGCACGAGGGCGATGCCCTGCCCGGTCTGGTCGCCGGGGAGGCCGACCGCTACTACCCCCGCACCAGCCTCCCCGAGCACACCCGCCGCATCCTGCTCGCCCACTCCCCGTACCGCGACGGCCAGGGCAACCGCCGCCACCAGGAGACCTCGCTCTACCGCGCGCCCAGCGGCGCCCTGGTCTTCGCCTCCGGCACCTTCGCCTGGTCCCCGGCCCTCGACCGCCCCGGCCATGTCGACGAACGCGTCCAACGCGCCACCGCCAACCTCCTCGACCGCATCTGCAAACGCGACTGACGCCCCGCCCGTCCCGCTACCGCGCCGCGAGCGGCCCCCACTCCCGCGCCAGCGCCACCGTCAGCGCCCGGAAGATCCGCACCTCCGGATTCGGGTCCCCGCTCCGGGTGGCGAGCACGCTGTGCGCCCACGGCGCGTCCAGCACCGGTACGTAGACCGTCCCCGGCCAGGGGTAGTAGCGCGCGAACGACTTCAGCCCGGAGCCCGTGCCCCGCCCGGCGGCCACGCTCGTCAGCACGTCCTGCGGCGTCAGCGCGCAGTCCGGCCCGCGCCGCCGCCCCTCGTCGAAGTACAGGTAGTCGGTGAACGGCCGCGGGGTGTGCGACGGCAGCCGCAGATACGGCAGATCGATGACGTCCGCGACCCGCAGTCCCTCCCGTGCCGCGTCCGCCAGCGGCGAGGCCGCCGAGACCGCCACGATCCGCTGCTCCGTCGTCAGCACATCGACGTCGATCCCCTCGGCCTCGATCGCGGGCCGGACGAACGCCACGTCCACCCGTTCCTCGCGCAGCGCGCTGGAGTGCTCGGTGAAGTCCAGCTGCACCAAGGAGAGCGGCACCTCGGGCCGGGCCCGCCGGAAGGCGTTGACCGCGGCCGGGGTCACCTCGGCCGAGCCGTGCCCCATCACCCCGACCCGCAGGCCGCGTTCCGTCACGGGGCCGCGGGCCGCCTCCGTCACGTCCTCCACGGCGGCGTTCGCGGCGGCCAGCAGCGTACGGGCGTGGGACGCCAGCCGCCGTCCGGCCGCGGTCGGCGCGACCGGCGAACGGTCCAGCAGTCGCACGCCGAACTCCCGCTCCAGTTGCTGCACATGGCCGGTGACCGCGGCGGGCGACAGGAAGAGGCGGGAGGCGGCACGTCCGAAATGCCCCTCCTCGACCACCGCCAGGAAGGAAGAAAGCCGCCGCAGATCCATGGGGCCGACGATAAAACGGTCGCCCCCTGTGCTCCCAGTGGCGTTCACGATCCCTGAACGGAGGCGGCCCGCGCCCGCCCCCGGCCCGTACAACGGGCGGCATGACCCCCACGACCCTCACCCCGCACCCGCCCGCCGCCGCGACGAGGCCGCCCGCCGGACGCCCGTGGCTGCGCGCGGGCTGGATCATGACGGCCTCGGGCTGGGGCGCCAACCAGTTCTCCGCCCTCCTCGGCGCCTACCGCACCGAACTGGGCCTGACCACCGCCACCACCACGGCCCTCTTCGCCGTCTACATCGCCGGCCTGGTCCCCGGCGTGCTGCTCGCCGGCCCGGCCGCCGACCGCCTCGGCCGCCGCCCCGTCGTCCTCACCGCCCTCGCCGTCTCCGTCGTCGCGACCGCCTTGCTGATGGCGGGCCCCGCGGCCACCGCCCTGCTGTGGCCGGGCCGCCTGCTCACCGGCCTCGGCGCGGGCGCCCTGCTCACCGCCGGCAGCGTCTGGGTCAAGGAACTCTCCTCCCCGCCGCACGCCGACGCGCCTCCTGGCGCCGCGGCCCGCCGCTCCGGCCTCTTCCTCTCCGCGGGCTTCGCCTCCGGCGGCCTCGCCGCGTCCCTCGTCGCCCAGTGGGCGCCGCACCCGATGCTCACCGCGTACGTGCCCCACCTCGTCCTCTCCATCGCGGCCGCCCTCACCGCCGCCCGCGCCCCGGAAACCGCCCCGGGTCCCATCACCCCTACCGCACCCCCGAAACCGCACGCCCCCACCGAACCCCAGCCGTCCACCGCTCCCCAGAGACCCACCGAGAACGCCCCCACCACGACCACCCCCGCCTTCCTCCGCCTCATGGCCCCCGTCGCCCCCTGGGTCTTCGCCGCCCCCACCCTCGCCTTCGTCACCCTCCCCGGCCTCGTCGGCGACCGGCTGCCCGGCTGGCAGACCGTCTACGCGGGCGTGGCGACCGCCGTCACCCC
>NZ_JCANQV010000422.1:0-3812 GCF_059553635.1 Candidatus Streptomyces philanthi | reverse complement strand
GCGGGCGATGTTGGGGCCGCTGGCGATCCGTTCCACGCAGCCGCGTCCGCCGCAGGGGCAGGGGTCGCCGTCCAGGTCCACGCTGATGTGGCCGATATGACCGGCGTTGCCGGTGGGGCCGGGGTGGACCCGGCCGTCGAGCACCAGCCCGCCGCCGACGCCGGTGGACACCACCATGCACAGCGCGTTCCTGCGGCCGCGGGCGGCGCCCTGCCAGTGCTCCGCCGCCGCCACGGCCACGCCGTCCCCGATCAGCACCACGGGGCGGCCGCCGGCCTGCTCCCGTACGCCGTCGACCAGGGGGTAGTCGCGCCAGCCGGGGATGTTGACCGGGCTGACCGTGCCGGTCGAGGCGTCCACCGGGCCCGCGCTGCCGATGCCGACCGCCGCAACACGGGACCAGCCGGGCGCGGCCGTCAGTCCGGCGAGCACCTCGGAGACCGCGGCCATCACCGCCGCCCCGTCCCGGTCGGCCGGGGTGGGGCGGGTGGTGCGGGCGAGCAGTCCGCCGTCGCCGTCCACCAGGGCTCCGGCGATCTTCGTGCCGCCAATGTCCAGCGCTGCGCTGAGGTCCTTCTGCATCGGTGTCGAACTCTCCTGGTGGGCAAGGGCCGGAGGTTCCCGGCCCGGTGCGGGAGACGTCAGTCTCGCCGCATTTGACAACGTTGTCCAGGGGCTATGCTCGACGCCACACCACCACCGCCCGGCCCAGGGCCCGCCGTCCCCGACAGGAAGCAGGACCGCACACCGTGACCGACACCGCAGGGGGACACGTCTCCCGCCGCTACGGCACCCGGCCCACGATGAAGGACGTCGCGGCACGGGCCGGGGTCGGGCTGAAGACCGTCTCGCGGGTGGTCAACGGCGAGCGGGGCGTCACCCCGGAGACCGAGCGCCGCGTCCGGGACGCGATCACCGCGCTCGGTTTCCGCCGCAACGACTCCGCCCGCATCCTGCGCAAGGGCCGCACCGCCAGCATCGGCCTGGTGCTGGAGGACCTGGCCGACCCGTTCTACGGGCCGCTCAGCCGCGCCGTGGAGGAGGTCGCGCGCGGCCACGGCGCGCTGCTGATCAACGGGTCGAGCGCGGAGGACCCGGCCCGCGAGCGGGAGCTGGTGCTCGCGCTGTGCGCGCGGCGGGTGGACGGCCTGGTCGTCATCCCGGCGGGCGACGACCACCGGTATCTGGAGCCCGAGATCGCCGCCGGTGTCGCCACCGTCTTCGTGGACCGCCCGGCCGGGCGGATCGACGCCGATGTGGTGCTCTCCGACAGCTTCGGCGGCGCCCGCGGCGCGGTGGCGCATCTGATCGCGCACGGTCACCGGCGCATCGGTTTCCTCGGCGACCAGCCGCGCATCCACACCGCGCGGGAGCGGCTGCGGGGCTATCGCGCCGCGATGGCGGAGGCGGGCCTGCCCGTCGACGCTTCCTGGGTGTCGCTCGGCTCCACCGCTCCGGAGCGGGTACGGGCGGCGGCCACCGCGATGCTGGCGGGACCGGAACCGGTCACCGCGCTGTTCGCGGGCAACAACCGCGTCACCGTCACCCTGGTGCGGGTGCTCGGCGAACGGACGCGGCCGGTGGCGCTGGTGGGCTTCGACGACTTCGAGCTGGCCGACCTCGTACGGCCCGCCGTCACCGTCGTCGCCCAGGACGCGGCACGCCTGGGCCGCACGGCGGCCGGCCTCCTCTTCCGCCGCCTGGAGGGCGCGGACGAACCCCCGCGCCAGGTGGAGCTGCCGACCCGGCTGATCGTCCGGGGCTCGGGCGAGATCCGTCCGGACGGCGGCTGAACCCCGGGCCCTAGAACAGGTCGTACGCCGGCCAGTCGGTGATGTGACGCACCACCGTCCACATGACGTTGTCGAGGTCCGTACGCATCGCGTCGAGGCGCGCGTCGTCACGGGAGTTGACCACGATCATCCAGGACTGGTGGTCGCTCGTGCGGACGAGGATCGCGGCCGTGCCGGGCAGGTCGCCGTCGTGCCAGCGGTTCCCTCCGGTGGTGATGTGCCAACCCTTGGCGTAGTCGCTGGTGCCCCCGGAGGCGTCGCGGGCGGTGGTCAGTGTCGACATCGTCGCGACGGAGCCCGCCGACAGGATGTCCGGTTTCTCGGTGAAGCCGTCCACCCGTACGAGGAATCGCAGCAGTGCCGTCGGCGAGGCCAGCCAGCCGCCGTGCGAGTCCATGCGCGAGACGCGGATGCCGTACGGGCTCAGGGTGCCCTGCTGGGTGTAGACGACCTCGTTGCCGCGCCGGTCGGCGAGGGTGTCGCCGGCGATGTGCATGTCGGTGATGCCGCAGGGCTCCAGGACGAGCCGGCGTACGGCGTCCTCGTAGAGCAGCCCCGTCACCGTCTCGATCACACGACCGAGCAGGCAGTACCCGAAGTTGAGGTATTCGAAGGTCGTGCCCGGGGTGTGGGTCAGCGGGGCGTTGAGGGCGCCGGCGGCGTCGCGGCCGAGCATCCAGTCGATCAACTGGCGCTGCGACAGGGTGAGGTGGCCGAACATGGGGTCCTGCGCCTTGGCCCAGCCACTGGTGTGCTCCAGGAGGTGCTGGACGCGGATCTGGTCGACGTTGGCGCCGTAGGGCTGGGTGCCGTAGGTGGTGCCGAGGATGCTGTTGGCGCCGAAGACACGGTCGTTCAGGGTGAGGCGTCCTTGTTCGATCAGCCGGAAGACCGTCACGGCCGTGATCGGCTTGGTGACGCTGGCGATGCGGAACAGATGGCCGGTGGTCACGGGGGCGCCGGTGGCCGGGTCGGCCACTCCGTAGGCCCTGGCGAAGATCAGCCGTTCGGAGTCGGTCATGGCGACGGAGGCCCCCGGCACGCCGTGCGCCGTCATGAAGGAGGTCACGGTCTGCCGGATGAAGGTCTCGTCGTCGTCGGAGAGATACGGCTTGTACCAGATTCCGGCGTACGAGGTCCGGCCGCCCGCGGTGTGGCCGTTGACCTTCTGCAGCCGGAATCCGCGCGCGAGCAGGGCGTCGAAGGCCGCTTGGTAGTCCGCCGAGGACAGGCCGTGGCGGGCCTGCCAGGTGACGACGGGCCCCTTGACCCAGATCGCCGCGTAACGCGTGTCGCCCGACACCTCGTAGCCATTGACGCGCCACAGGACGTATCCCTGCGCCGTCAGCCGCGTGAACTCCGTCTGGAAGTCGGCGGACGTCAGTCCGTGGCGGGCCACCCAGCCGGGCACCCTCGACTGGTCCCAGACGGCGGCGAACCGCACCTGCCCGCCGTCGAGATAACAGGACAGGTCGACGGGGCGGAATCCGCGCGCCGTGAAATCGTCGATCGCGGTCTGGTACTGCTGCGGGGTCATCCCGTGCCGGGCCTCGAACGCCGGCCCCGGGATCTTCTGCCACAACGAGGCGAAGCGGGGCTGACCACCGCGGTCGTATCCGCTGACGGCCACGGGACGGAACCCCTGTGCGGGCAGGGTCTGGAAGAGCTTGGTGTGGTCGGCGCTGGTCAGCCCGTGATGGGCCTCCCAGGGTGGTCCCTGCGACTGTTCCCACACGGTGGCGTAATGGTCGACGCCGTTGATGCTGTAACCGTTGAGGTCGAGAAGGCGGAAACCTTGACGGACCAACGTGTCGAATTCCGGCTGGTACTGGCCGAGGGTCAGATTGTGTCGTGCTTGCCATGCGGGAGTCATCGCTGCCGCCTCTCGTCTTGATCGAGACCGGCCCAGCGTCAGACACACCCCGCGAAATCACCCGCTGCTTTCATGCTCACGCGGGTGCTCCCCGCTCGCAAACCGTACGTTTCCTCCCCGTTCGCCGGGGCGGCCCGTGGGGTTCC
>NZ_JCANQV010000421.1:0-3818 GCF_059553635.1 Candidatus Streptomyces philanthi | reverse complement strand
CGCCGCGAACAGCACGACGGCGGAGTAGAGGAAGACCATCGCGAGGTTGGCGACGCCGACCGCCCGGTCGAAGGCGCGGTAGAGGCTGGGCGCGGAGAACAGGAACAGGGTGGCCACACCGCCGCTCATCACACACGCCAGGCCGAGGTCGGCGTTGGAGCGGTCCCGGAACCAGGCGACGGCCTTGTACCCGACGAGCACCCAGGCCGCGGCGGCGAAGCACAGGTAGATGACGTCAAACACGCGGACCCCCGTCCGGGCCGCCGTGCCCGTGACGGATGTGCTGGAGGGCGGGCCCCAGCGCGGCGGCGAGGGCCATGGCGCGCGCGTCGGCGGGCAGGTCCTGGGCGGCGGCGGACGGCACCACCCGCTCCATCAGAAGGGTGCCCAGTACCTCGGTCTCGCGCTCGGCGAGGTTGTCGTAGCCGTGGTGGCGGGCGAAGCCCATGGTCAGGCCCATGCGGCGGATCGCGGTGGCGGCGTCTACGGACGGGGTCCAGGTGCGCAGCGCGTCCTCGGTGACGGCCGGGTCCTGGCCGTGGCCCAGGAGGAGGTGGCTGAGTTCGTGGAGCACGATGTGGGCCTGGTGCCAGGCCGACGTCCGGCGTTCGAAGAAGATCCAGTAGCCGTCGTCGGTGGTGGCGGTCATTCCCGAGACCACACCGCCCAGGCTCATCGCGGCCAGGTGGACGGGCCGGTCCACCCTCGTGGCGACGATGTCGCACAGCCCCCGCAGATCGGTCGCGGCGGGCAGCGCCAGCTCCTTGATGAGCCGCTTGCACCGCCTGCGCATCTGCCCCACTCGCATGCTCGTCCCGTCCTCGTGTAAGCCCCGTTTCCAGGTGACGAAGAGCCGGTCGCGCTCAGCGCTCCGTACCGGGCCGCCCGCCACGTCGTTCACCGTCCCGTTCCGGCAGCTCGGCCGGCAGGTCCATCTGCTGCCGGAACTGGGTGATGATGGTGGTGAGGCTGTCCTGCACCTCGGGCGGCAGGCCGACCGAGCGCAGCGCGATGGCCCGCACCCGCTGGTCGCGCATGGCCGCGAGGAAGCGGACCTCCTCCTCGACCCGTTCCGCCTGCGGCTGGGACAGGTCGCCCAGCAGATAACCGACCGGTACGCCGAAGAACTTGGCGAGCGCCCGCAGCACCTCGGGCGAGGGGTTGGTCCGTCTGCCGTTGCGCAGCATCGACAGATACTGCTCGGTCAGCCGCACCCCGCCGTACTCCTGGGGGTCGCCGCTGATCTCCTCCGCGACGTACGCGTTGGTGTACGGCGCTCCCGGCGGGTGCATGTCGGCGAAGAGCCGCCCCAACCGGTCGGCGAGCGTTCCACGCTCCCCCCGCGCTCCCTCTTCGGCCGCCCCCGTCATGTGCCACCGTCCTTCGTCCGTGCCGTCGGCCGGCCGCCGGCGGCCGGCCCGCGCTCGGGCGTCCGGCAGCACGCCGACCGATCCCAACGGCTGGTTAAGTCCGCAGAATCCGTCGGCACATGGTGTCACGCACCGATCACCCGCACCAGTACCTGACCGATGCCCGATCGGCGGCGGTAGCACGCGCTCCCGTCCTTCCACGGTCCCGGGGTAGCGCTTAACGGGGAGTTGAGTCGCTTCGGCTCTTTCCGGCCAGACTGTCTCGGGAAGGCCCCGTCCAGAAGGGGGTGCCGGGGCGGGCGCGCGGGGGCTTGCATGGGGAACGACCGCTGCGGCCGCCCCCTCCGCCGGCCGGCCGTCCCTGACCTCCCGACCACCCCGCGGCACACCCTCACGGCACGCACCGGACGGGTTCTCCTCTCCCTCCGGTACGCGCCGCCGCCGCGGGGTCCGTCCGCCGGCCCGTGTGGTGATGGGGGCCGGCGCCCGGGGACGGGCCGGGACCGGAGTACCCCGTCTCCGGTACCGGCCCGTCCCCACGCGATCCCCCGTCGGCGTGGTGTATCCACGCCGCCACCAGGGCAGAGGTATCCAAACCGCCGCCACGCCGCGCGCCCACGGCCCCGCCCTCAGGTCCGGACGCCGCGGGCACCGGCATGGCCCCCGGCCTTCCGGCGGACGCCCGCGACGCGGGCGCGGCGGCCTCGGACGAACCGTGGGTGGCGGGGGATGCGTCGGCTCACCAACAACCCGGACAGGGCGGCACGGTCCGCCCCGCACGGCGTACGGGTCTGCGGGCGGCGGACACCGGCGGCCGTCGTGTGCCCACCCCCCGCGGTACCCGGAACGCCGGACGGCCGTGCGGCGGTTCCCCCGCCCGGCGCGACCGGCGTCCTGTCCCCGACCGACACCGTCGCGCGGCGGCCCGAGCGGACGCACCGTCCGCCCGCCGCGCGCCCCAGCGGCACCGTTCCCCGGTGCCCGGCCCGAAGGGAGCGGCCCCTTGACGACCCCGACGCATCCTCTCGACGAACTCCTCGGCATCCGCTACGAGGAGCTGTCCTCGGGGCGGGTGATCACGTCCATGGAAGTGACACCGCGGATGCACGGCTCCGCGGGGACGGTGCAGGGCGGGGTGCTCGCGGCGCTGGTGGAGAGCGCGGTGGCGGCGGGCGGCGCGCTGAACGCCGGTGACGGGCGGACGGTGTCCTGCGCCGAGAGCCAGCTGCACTTCATGCGCCCCGCCGTCACCGGCGTCCTGCACGCCGCCGCCGTCCCCGTGCACCGCGGTCACACCCAGCAGTTGTGGTCGGTCGAGGTGTTCGACGAGCGCAACCGCCTGGTGGGCTGCGCCACGACCCGGCTGCTGAACGTCGAGAACCGGACGGGGAGCACGGCGGCGGGTTGACCGTGTCGTGACGGCGTGCCCTGGGCGGACGCGCCCTGGTGCGCCGTGCGCGCCCGGGGGCCGGTTTCCTTCATCCGCCCTGAACACAGGGGGAAATCAAGGGAAAAGGGACAACGGAGCGGTGTCTGCGGGATCATGGTCCGGTGGTGAGTGGCCGGGCGGCGCGTCCGGCCGTCTCTCCGCGCACCGCCCGGTCCGCCGACGGCGGACGTCAAGGCCCGAGGAGGAGCCTCATGCAGCAGTCCGGAAGTGCCCCGTCCGCGGGGGCGGTGGCGTCGCCCTCCGTACCCAGCAGATGGATACGGTGTTTCCGCCCCTCCCCCGGCAGCGAGATCACCCTGGTCTGCTTCCCGCACGCCGGTGGGTCGGCCACGTTCTACGTCCCGCTCAGCAAGCGGCTCCCGTCCCGTGTCGAGGCATGGGCCGTCCAGTACCCCGGGCGCCAGGAGCGCTTCGGCGAGCCGATGCCCGCCACCATCGCCGAGCGGGCGGACGACCTCGCCGAGGCGCTGCTGCCGCACCTGACGCGCCCGTACGCCTTCTTCGGGCACAGCATGGGCGCGGTCCTCGCCTTCGAGGTGACCCGCCGGCTGGAGCGGCGCGGCGGCGGGCCGGTCCATCTGTTCGCCTCCGCCCGCCGCGCGCCCGGTGCGCCGCCGCGCGGCAGCGTCCACCAGCGGGACGACGACGGGCTGGTGGCGGAGATGGAACGGCTCGGGGGCACCGCTCCCGGTGTGCTCGCCGACAAGGATCTGCGGGCGATGGTGCTGCCCGCCGTCCGCGCGGACTACCGGGCGATCGAGACCTATGTGTGCGACGACCCGAAGGCCGTGGTGAACTGCCCGCTCACCGTGCTCGCCGGCGACGAGGACCCGCAGATGTCCGCGGCCGAGGGGGCGGCCTGGCGCGACCACACCACGGCGGGGTTCGCGCTCTCGGTGCATCCCGGGGGCCACTTCTATCTCGACGGCCGCATCGCCGAGGTGGCGCGCGACATCGCCACGACGCTCCATGACGTCCCCGGCGCGGGCGGCTCCGCC
>NZ_JCANQV010000420.1:0-3833 GCF_059553635.1 Candidatus Streptomyces philanthi | reverse complement strand
CCCGCTGGAGCAGCGAACGGCTCGCCGGAACCCTCGTCGGACTGCTCCCGCCAGGGCGGACGAGCACCGAGGAGGGCGACTTCCCGGGCCGTACCTACCGCGTGCGGTGGGACGGCGGCACCGGCCCGGTGGAGTTCGTCGGCGGGGCGGAGTACACCGCCAAGGGCCCGAAGGTGCCGCTCTGCGCGCACCTCGCGACGCCCAAGGTCACGCCCCGTCCCGGCGCGCCCGCCCCCCGGGACACCGCTCCGGCCAGCGACTGCGAGGTCGTCACCCTCGACGACGGCGCCCGCGCGGAGGCGGTCACGCTGCGGCTCGGGGACGGCCGCGTCTCCCGTTACGTACGGGTCCTGCGGGAGGACGGCCGTACGGTGACGCTCCAGCAGTGGACCGGCCGCGCGGACACGAAGCGGACGCCGCTGGACACCCCCGCGCTGCTGCGGATCGCCAACGACCCGGCCTGGAGGTTCTGAACCGGGGGCGGCGGGGCGGTCGGCGTGGCCTGCTTCTCCCGGACCAGCGTGAGCGGCCTTCAATGGTCAAGGCCGGGTGAGTTTGGTGGCCACGGTGTCGAGGACCCAGTCCAGGCCGGTCGCGAAGGACGCCTCGGCATCCACGTCCGAGCCGTCGTGCACGGCCTTGGACAGCGCGGGGAAGCGTCCCGTGGCCGGCATCCTCGTCACCTGCGGGCCGGAGGCGCGCTCGGCCCTCTCGACGTCCAGTGGGGCCGGGGCGTGACGCGGGTGGTGCCGGGGACCCGGGACGGCGCACTGGTCCATTTCGCGGACGGGCGGCAGGAGACGTTCGACCTCGTCGTCGGCGCGGACGGCGCCTGGTCCCGGACCCGCCCGGCGGTCTCGTCGGTGACGCCGCATTACACCGGCGTCACCTTCGTCGAGACCTCCCTCGACGACGTCGACACCCGCCACCCCGGCCTCGCCCGGCTGATCGGTGACGGTTCCATGGCTGTGTACGGCGTGAACCGAGCTGTCGTCGCCCAGCGCAACAGCGGCGGCCACGTCAAGGTGTACGCCCAGTTCCGCGCGCCGCTGGACCGGCACGCGGACCTGGACCTGACCGACGCCGAGGCCGTGCGATCGGGCCTGCTGGCCCTGTTCGACGGCTGGGCCGCTCCCGTCCTCGACCTCCTGCGCCACGGCACCGCTTTCGTCCACCGCCCCCTCCACGTCCTGCCCGTGTCCCACACCTGGACCCACGTCCCCGGGGTGACGCTCCTGGGCGACGCCGCCCATCTGATGCCCCCGTTGGGGGCGGGCGCGAACCTCGCGATGCTGGAAGGCGCCGAACTCGCCGGGTCCCTCGTCGCCACCGCCCCCGGGGGCCTGGACGAGGCCGTCCGCGCCTTCGAGGAACAGATGTGGGCACGGGCCGGCAGGTGGGCGAAGATCACGCTGGCCGGCCTGGAACGCCTCGTGAGCCCGGACCCCGCCGAAGCCCTCGCCGTCTTCGACGAGGTCCAGCCGTCCTGACGGCCGGGCGTGAGAGCACGGTACCCGCCCGTCCCCCTACGCCGGCCAGCCCCCGTAGGGGACGGTGAGCAGTTCCATCGCATGGCCCGCCGGGTCCATGAAGTACACTCCGCGGCCGCCGTCGTTGTGGTTGACGGTGCCGGGGTGGCGCCGCTGCGGGTCGGCGTAGTGTTCGACGCCGCGTCGGACGATGCGGGCGTACGCCGCGTCGAACTCCTCCTCGGTGACGAGGAAGGCGTAGTGCTGCGGGGTGATCGTGTCCTCGGGGACCGTGGCGAAGTCCAGTGTGACGCCGTGGTCCAGTTCCACCGCGAGGAACGGGCCCCACTCCGAGGTGATGGTGAGGCCGAGGATGTCCGTGAAGAACTCGGCGGACTCCCGGTTGTCCCGGGCATGGACGATCGTGTGGTTCAGAGCGACCGACAAGGAATGCCTCCAGAGGCATCTCCCGGCACCTCCATGCCTCACCCGGACGGTGACCGGCACGCGATGCCGCCGAAGATCATAGACGGCGAGGGACCGGGCGGGAAGACGGGGCCGGCGGCGACCGTACCGCCCGCCGTGCGGCGGGAGCGTCCCGGAGGGATTCTGGTGGCGTGGGAAGCGGCGGAGCGCACCGGGCCGCCCCGGAGCCGCGCGACGGGGCGCGGGCCGACTACGCGGGCGCCGTCTCCGGCTCGCTCCTCGCGGCGTCGGTGGTGGCCACCGCGGGAGCGGCCGTTCCCTTCCCGCGCGTCAAGCTCGTGGTGCTCCTGCTCGTCACCGGTCTGGTCTTCTGGGCGACGCACGTCTATGTGCGCCTGGTGGCGCAGCGGGCGCGGGGACACCCCCTGAGCAGGGGGGAAGTGCGCCGGGCGGCCGCCGGCGAATGGCCGGTCGTCAAGGTGGCCGTGCCGCCGGCCGTCGCGGTGCTGATCAGCCCCCTGCTCGGCCTGGACCTGGAGGCCACCGGCTGGTTCGCGCTCTCCGTCGCGCTGGCCGAGCAGGTCGGCTGGGCGACCGCCGCCGCCGTGCGGGGCGGTGCCCCGCGGCCCACGGTCGTGGCCGGCGTCCTCGTCAATCTGCTGCTCGGGGTGGTCATCGTGGTGGCCAAGGCCCTCGTCGCGGGGTGAGCGCGGGCGGGCACGGGGCCGAACCGGGGGCCTGGCCCCCGCAGACCTCCATCAGGGCCCAGGGCCGGGCGCCCGTTGTGTGGATGTCGTCCAGCAGTCCGCGGGCCAGTGCCAGGTCCCGGAACCCGTCGAGGTGCTTCATCCGCGCGGCTCCCGTGCCACGGGGCCCGGCGCGGCGGCCTCGCCGGGGGAGTCCTCCTTCGGGGCGCCGAACTCCTCCTGGAGCAGCCCCAGTTCCTCGAACAGTGCCAGCGTGCGCCGGGCCGACTCCTCGTCGAGCCGCTGGAGCGCGAACCCGGCGTGGACGATCGCGTACTCGCCCACGGCCAGGTCCGGTACGTACTTCAGGCACACCTTCTTGACCACGCCCCCGAAGTCGACGGTGGCCGTACGGGTGCCGTCGCGTTCCTCGATGTCCGTCACCCTGCCGGGTACCGCCAGGCGCATGCGGCCTCTCCGTAAGTTGTTGGGTGGCCCGGGAGGGCTGGACGTGCTCGGCGGCCAGGGCGCCACCGAGGACGAACCTCAGCATGGTGTGGTGTTTCTCCCGCCGGCGTCCGGCACGGCCCCGGCGTCCTCCGCGCCGGTCAGACGCAGGATCAGCCGTACCGCCTCGTCGGCCGCGGCGTCGGCGGGGGCGCTCAGGCCCATGCGCTCGGCGACGTCGGCGGGTTCGCAGCCGACGACGAGGACGCGCCGCGGGCGGCGGGCGCCGGTGCCCGCGCAGAGGGTGCCGAGGAGCGCCAGGACGGCGTCCGGCGTCATGTGGTGGGCGTCGAGGGCCGCGTCCGGCGGGTGGACGGGCGCGGGCTCGGTGGCGTCCAGCAGGTGGACGGTGCCGGGGGCCGAGCCCCGGGCACAGACGTCGGCCAGGATCACCGTGTCGTACCCGTCCAGCATCCGGTGGGCGAGGTGCACTCCGCGGACACCGGCGTCGACGACCTCGACGCCGTCGGGCAGACGGTGGCCGGCGAGCCGGCGGGCGACCTCGACACCGAAGCCGTCGTCGCCGAGGAAGACATTGCCGACCCCGGCGACCAGCGTCCGCGGGGCGGGCCCGGTGGCGTCGGTGCTCACTGCTCCTCCAGGGGGAGATCTCGTCGGGCCGGAAGGAGAGGAACCGGCCCTGCGCGCGCCGGATGCCGGCGCGCGGGTCGCCGTCGACGGTCACCGCCAGGTGCGCCCCGCCGTCCACGTCGTGCGGCACCGCCTCGACGCGGGCGGCGCGTCC
>NZ_JCANQV010000419.1:0-3844 GCF_059553635.1 Candidatus Streptomyces philanthi | reverse complement strand
CGCCGTCGACGACCACGCCCATCTCCACGGCGGCGATCTCGGCGAGCACCGGCTGGTCCGGCGCGTCCGGCTGCTCCGTCTCGACCAGCAGGACCGCGCAGCCCTCGCCGAGCGGCTGCCCGGTCCCGGCGCCCGCGTGGTGCTCCAGCCAGGCGCGGCTCGGCGAGAACTCCTCGGCGGCGCCGCACAGCACGGTCCGGGCGCGGCCGGAACGCAGCAGCCGGCGGGCGTAGTTGAGGGCGTGCAGGCCGGCCGCGCGGCCGCCGGCGAGGGTGGTGTTGGGGCCCTGGAGGCGGTGGCGGATGGCGGACTGGCCGGCCGCGCAGTTCATCACCGTGTTGGGGAATCGGGCCGGGTCGACGAAGAACGGCCGCTCCCCGGTGAGGGAGTCGCGGGTGAAGTCCATCATGCTCTGGGCGCTGCCGGTGGTGGTGCCCAGCACCAGCGCCGCGTGCTCGCCGGTGCCCTCGGCGCGGTGGCGTTCCGCGTCGTCGAACAGGGTGCCGATCGCGGTCACCGCGAGGCCGGTGACCCGGTCCATCGAGCGGGTGCCCTTGCGGCCCAGGACCTCGCGGACGTCGAAGCCGGGCACGGTGCACGCCTCGGCGGCGGGCAGCGGGCCCGCCGCTTCGTCCACGGGCGCGGCGGTGGCGCGGCGTTCCCGTATCCCCTCGGCGAACGCCTCCCGGCCCATGCCGTACGGCGAGACCGCCGACCACGCGGTGATGACCGGGCGTCCGGTGCCCGGGACGTCGGGGCTCGTGGCCGCCATGGTTTCTCCTCCCCTGGTGGCTCCGGTCACAGGAAGCACACCCTTCGGTACTCGGGCCAGCGTCCGGCGAGTTCGCCGTCGGCGGCCTTCCCCACTCCGTCCAGCAGCTCCGTGCCCGGGGCGTGGACGGCGAGGGACGATTCCTCGGCCCACACCCGTACGCCCGCGTCCAGCAGCGTCCGCAGGTGGGCGCGGGGGTCGGTCACGGTGGTGACCTCGCGGTCGCCGATGCGCAGCGCGGGCACCGGCGGGGCGGCCACGGCGTAGCCGACGGCGGGGCCGCGCAGCAGCAGGTCGAGGCCGCCGAGCTGGCGGTGGAGTTCGGCGGCGAGGCACAGCTCGTCGAAGAACTGCTTGTCCAGCGCCCCGCGGTGGGCCCGTTCCACGATGGCGAGGGTGCGCGGTTCCGGTGCGGTGTCCGGCATCAGATCCCTCCGATCATCAGGGTCCGGCCGGCCGCCGCCACGTTGTCCGCGTAGCCGGCCGGGGGACGCATCACCACCTGCGGCAGATGGTCCGTGGCGCCCCGGTCGTCGCTGCAGAAGCGGCAGCCGTACCAGTACAGCCGGTCCGGGAACGCCGTCAGCATGGTCTCGGCGAGGCCCGCCAGGGACGGGTAGGCGGTGCCCCAGCCGGCGAGGTTGCGGGGTTTGTCCTCCCCCAGCGACCGCTGGGTGAGCATGGTGGCGTAGCCGCAGGTCCACACCTGGACGGTGCCGCCGCGCTCCAGCAGGGCCTGGGTCAGGCGCAGCGCGCTGGTGGTCTGGTCGCCGGCGTGCGGCGCGCCCATCAAGGTGATCAGGATGTCGGTGGGCGGAATGCGTCGTGCCATGTCAGTGCCACACCGCCTGCGTACCGGGGTCGTCCAGCAGCCAGCCGGCGACGTCGTCCATGCCGGCGACGGCCGTCCCCGGGCGCAGCGCGGCGCCGGTCAGGCCGCGCTGCGCGAGGGAGAAGGAGTCGACCGCCAGCGTGCCGCCCTCCTCCTGGAACCGGTCCAGTTCCCCGTCGTCCCCGGCGAGCGCCAGCGCCGCGCCGTCCTGGACGAGGAAGAGGAGGACCCGGTCGCCCGCCAGGACGCGTGCCACCGCGTCCCGGCGGAAGCCCGCGCCGCCCGGCTCCGTCCGGCCCTGGCTCTCGACGAGCAGCAGGTGCCGCCGGCCGTCGTCCTTCTCCCACGGGGGCCTCACGCCTGACGCACCCCGTTGATCGCGTCGAGCACCCGCTGGTCGAAGTTGACCAGGCTCCAGTCGCGGCGGTTCTCGATGACGGCGTAGCCGTGGACGATGCGGCCGGTCTGGGTGAGGACCAGGCGCCCGTCGCGGACGACGTAGTTGTCCATGCGGGAGGTGTAGGTGAAGTCCTTGAAGACCTCCTCCACCGTGTACACGGTGTACAGGTCCTCCTCCATCAGCGCCTCGTCGACGACGCGCACGGTGGAGCGCGGGACGACGGGGATCCAGCGGCGGTCGTCCAGCAGCGTCTTGATGGAGATGCCGCGGTCGGCGACGAAGAGGTCCTTGGCCTCCTCCATCAGCCGCAGGTAGCCGGAGAGCTGGATGCGCTCGGTGAAGTGGCAGTACGGGTAGCCCAGGCGCCACTTCCAGGCGAAGGCGTTGCTGCCCTCGGTCAGCGCGGCGATCACCGGGTCCTGCCCGCCGTCCGCGCCGTTCTCCAGCGCCGCGGTGACCGCGGCCTGGAGCGCGGGGTCGGCGGCCGGCGGCTCGGCCAGGTCCTCGCCGAGCCGGGCGGCGGCGAAGCGGGCCAGTGCGGCCGGGGGCTCGGTGGCGCTGTCCAGGTAGGTGTCGGTGCGCAGCGCGACGCGGACCTTGGAGGTGACGGCCTTGACGCGCTCGCCGTCCCGCTCGACGGTGACGGTGACCTTGAAGCCGATCGTCCGGTCGCCGTCCTTGGTCCACGGCGTGACCTCGGCCTCGGCCAGGTCGTCCATGTGGAAGGCGTGCAGGATGCGGGTGTCGAGCTCCACGAGGTCCACGCCGAGGCCGTACTCCTCGTACAGGCCGCGGGCGGGCAGCCCCGCCTGGCGGAAGTGGTCCAGGACCGCTTCCTCGACCATGTAGTTGACGTGCTTGAAGCCGATCCAGGTGCAGATGTTGGAGCCCTCGTAGCGGGGGCGTACGGCCACGGTGGTGGCGGTGTCGAGGAGCGCCTTGACGGCGGTCTCGGTGACGGTGGTCATCGTTGCGTCTCCAAGGGGGTGAGGGCGTCGGCCGGAGCGGCGAGGAAGTCGCGGATCTCGGCGGCGAACCGCTCGGGTTGTTCGATCATCGGGAAGTGGCCGCAGCCGGGCAGGTGCCGCAGCCGCGCCGAGGGCAGCGCCCCCGCGAGGACCTCGCTCTCGGCGGGTGGCGCCGCGGTGTCCAGGGCGCCGGCCAGGACGAGGCAGGGCGCGGTGACGCGGGCGGGCCGCAGCCGCGGGGTGCGCAGGTACAGGTCGAAGAAGCGCAGCCAGCCGTGCGGCCCGACGCGGTCGCGTACCCGCAGGGCCATCGCCCGCTGCACGTCCGGCGGGAAGCGGCCGCCGGAGTGGACCCGGATGCCCTCCTCCATGATCAGGTGGAAGTCGCCGAGGTAGTGGGTGATGGTGTCCCAGTCGAACGCGCCGGCGTCGCGCCGGTAGAACGGTGAGACCAGGACGAGACGGCGGATGCCGAGCCGGGCGCAGGCGTCGTCCCCGTCGCCGCCCTCGCCGTCCAGCAGGGCGAGCAGGGCGGTGGCCGCCATCGAGTGGGCGACGACCACCTCGGGGCGGCCCGCCGCGTCCAGCGCCTCGCGCAGCCACACGGACGGGTCGGGTCCCGCGGCCCAGTCCTCCGGGCCCTCGGCGCGCCACGGGAGGCGGGCGGTCCACACCTGGTACCGCTCCGGCATCAGCTCCGCGCAGCGGTCCCAGACGGTGTCGGCGGCCGCGAGGCCGTGCAGCAGCAGCATCCGGGGGCCGTCGGTGCCGGTGCGCCGGCGGACGGAGAGGGGCGGTGCGGGCGCCTCGGGCATCACACCGCTCCGGGGGCGTGCAGGACCAGCCCCGCCACCGCGTCGTCGGCCGCGGTG
>NZ_JCANQV010000418.1:0-3849 GCF_059553635.1 Candidatus Streptomyces philanthi | reverse complement strand
CGTCGTCGATGAGGGCCAGCTCGGCGCCGACCTCCACCGTCTCGTCCTCGGCGACCTTGATGGACGACAGGACGCCGGAGGCCGGGGCCGGGATCTCGGTGTCGACCTTGTCGGTCGACACCTCCAGCAGGGGCTCGTCGGCCTCGACGCGCTCACCCTCGGCCTTCAGCCAGCGGGTGACGGTGCCCTCGGTGACGCTCTCGCCGAGCGCCGGAAGGGTTACGGAAACCGCCATGGTTCCAGTTGCTCCTTACGGATGGGGTCTCCCCTGTTCGAGCGAAGTCGAGATCGGGGAAGCGGATGTGATCGCGCCCGGGAAAGGGGTCAGTCGTGGGAGTGGAGGGGCTTGCCGGCCAGGGCCAGGTGGGCCTCGCCGAGCGCCTCGTTCTGCGTCGGGTGGGCGTGCACGAGCTGCGCCACCTCGGCCGGCAGGGCCTCCCAGTTGTAGATCAGCTGGGCCTCGCCGACCTGCTCGCCCATGCGGTCACCGACCATGTGGACGCCGACCACGGCACCGTCCTTGACCTGGACCAGCTTGATCTCGCCCGCGGTCTTGAGGATCTTGCTCTTGCCGTTGCCCGCCAGGTTGTACTTCAGGGCGACGACCTTGTCCGCGCCGTACAGCTCCTTGGCCTTGGCCTCGGTGATACCGACGGAGGCGACCTCGGGGTGGCAGTACGTCACCCGCGGCACGCCGTCGTAGTCGATCGGCACGGTCTTCAGACCGGCCAGCCGCTCCGCCACCAGGATGCCCTCGGCGAAGCCGACGTGCGCGAGCTGGAGGGTGGGGACGAGGTCACCGACGGCCGAGACGGTCGGCACGTTGGTGCGCATGTACTCGTCGACCAGGACGTAGCCGCGGTCCATCGCGACGCCCTGCTCCTCGTAGCCCAGGCCCGCCGAGACCGGCCCGCGGCCGATCGCGACCAGCAGCACCTCGGCCTCGAAGGTCTTGCCGTCGGCCAGGGTGACCCGCACACCGTTCTCGGTGTACTCGGCCTTCTCGAAGAAGGTGCCGAGGTTGAACTTGATGCCCCGCTTGCGGAAGGCGCGCTCCAGCAGCTTGGAGCTGTTCTCGTCCTCGACGGGGACGAGGTGCTTGAGGCCCTCGATCACCGTGACGTCGGTACCGAAGGACTTCCACGCCGAGGCGAACTCGACGCCGATGACGCCGCCGCCCAGGATGATCGCGGACTGCGGGACGCGGTCCAGGGTGAGCGCGTGGTCCGAGGAGATGATGCGGTTGCCGTCGATCTCCAGGCCCGGCAGCGACTTCGGCACGGAACCGGTGGCGAGCAGGACGTGGCGGCCCTGGACGCGCTGACCGTTCACATCGACCGAGGTCGGGGAGGACAGCCGGCCCTCGCCCTCGATGTAGGTCACCTTGCGCGAGGCGACCAGGCCCTGGAGGCCCTTGTACAGGCCCGCGATCACGTCGTCCTTGTACTTGTGGACGGCCTTGATGTCGATGCCCTCGAAGACCGCCTTGACGCCGAACTGCTCGGCCTCGCGGGCCTGGTCGGCGATCTCGCCGGCGTGCAGCAGCGCCTTGGTGGGGATGCAGCCGTTGTGCAGGCAGGTGCCGCCGAGCTTGTTCTTCTCGATCAGGGCGACGTCCAGGCCCAGCTGCGCCCCGCGCAGGGCAGCGGCGTAACCACCGCTACCGCCTCCGAGGATCACTAGGTCGAAAACGGTGCTGGCGTCGTTCGCCACGTCACGTCCTCCATGCATGGGTACGCCGGCCCCGGTCTGCGGTGACCGGGCGGCGGCTGTGGTTCGGCCGCATTGAATTCGGCCCTGGGTAAGGGGGGCCCTGCCCTGCCGAGAACCCATCTTCGCACTTGTTGAACGAAGCCGGGACGGCGGGCCGGGCCGGGCGGCCGCCGGACGGGGGCCGCCAAGGGGTTACCTCCGCGTACGAGCTGCGGATTTCGTCGAGGGCGAACGCACGCCGACGGCCCCGGGCCACAGGCCGCGGGGCCGTACGGACGCGCGGTGCGCGGCGGCGTCAGCCGAGGTCGCCCGCGGCGGTGTGCTCGGCGAGCCGGACCAGCGTCCGCACCGCGGAGCCGGTGCCGCCCTTGGGCGTGTAGCCGAACGGCGCGCCCTCGTGGAACGCCGGGCCCGCGATGTCCAGGTGCGCCCAGGGGATGCCCTCGCCCACGAACTCCTTCAGGAACAGGCCGGCGACCAGGCCGCCGCCCATCCGCTCACCCATGTTGGCGAGGTCGGCGACCGGCGAGTCCATGCTCTTGCGCAGCTCGGCCGGCAGCGGCATCGGCCAGGCCTGCTCGCCGACCTCCTCCGCGATCTCGTGCAGCTCGGTGCGGAAATCGTCGTCGTTGGCCATGATCCCGAACGTGCGGTTGCCCAGCGCCAGCATCATCGCGCCGGTCAGCGTCGCCACGTCCACGATCGCGTCGGGCTCCTCCTCCGAGGCGCGGGTCAGCGCGTCGGCCAGCACCAGCCGGCCCTCGGCGTCGGTGTTGAGCACCTCGACGGTCTTGCCGCTGTACATCGTCAGGACGTCACCCGGGCGGGTGGCGCTGCCCGACGGCATGTTCTCGGCGAGGGCGAGCCAGCCGGTGACGTTGACCGCGAGGCCGAGCCGGGCGGCGGCGACCACGGCGGCGAACACCGCGGCGGCACCGCTCATGTCGCACTTCATCGTCTCGTTGTGGCCGGCCGGCTTGAGCGAGATGCCGCCCGAGTCGTAGGTGATGCCCTTGCCGACGAGGGCGAGCGTGCTGGTCGCGTCGGGGTGGGTGTGCGCGACGCGCACCAGCCGCGGCGGGTTCTGCGAACCCTGGCCGACGCCCGTCAGACCGCCGAAGCCGCCCTTCTTGAGTGCCTTCTCGTCCAGCACCTCGACGGTCAGGCCGAACTCCTTGGCGGCGGCCTGCGCCTCGGCCGCGAACGCCTTCGGGTCCAGGTCGTTGGAGGGCGTGTTGATCAGGTCGCGGGCGCGGTTGATCTCCGAGGTGAGCACCTGGGCGCGCTCGGCGGCCGCCTTGAACTCCTTGTCCCGCGGCTTGCCGCCGAGCAGGGCGACCTCCGCCAGCGGCGCGGAGGCGTCGTTCTTCTTCGCGCCCTTCCCGCGGCCCTTGGCGCCGTTGCCGCGGTACGCGGTGAACGCGTACGCGCCCAGCAGCGCGCCCTCGGCGACCGCGGCGGCGGCGTCGGCGTCCTCCAGGGGCAGGGCGAAGCCGGCCTTCTTGGAGCCGGCCAGGGCGCGGGCGGCGCTGCCCGCGGCGCGGCGCAGCGCCTCGTGGTCGTAGACCTCGTCCTCGGCGGGGGCGTCACCGAGGCCGACCGCCACCACGACCGGCGCCTTGAGGCCCTCGGTCGCCGGCAACTTGGTCACCTCGCCCTCGGCACCGCTCGCGCCGAGGGTCTCCAGCACGGCGGCCAGCTTGCCGCCGAACGCCTCGTCCACGGCCTCGGCGCCGGGGGCCGCCACGACGCCCTTGGGGCCCTTGGCCACGCCCACGACGACGGCATCCACACGCGCCGTCGCGGCGGAAGAAGTACTGAGGGTCAGTGCAGTCACGGTGATGAAAGTCCTGTTCCGTCCGGGTTTCTGATCGCGCACAGGGCGCTGCTGCGGCCGAGCCTACGCGCGACGGCGTCACATGGCTCCGCCCCGCCCGGTGAGACCCACGCCACACCGCGCTGATGGCACGTCAGGCGGAGGGCCCGGCGGACACCGTCCGGAGCCTCACCGGCCGAGCGCCAGCACCACCAGTGCCGTCAGCCCCGCCGTCTCCGCGAGCGCCCCGAACACATCACCCGTCACCCCGCCGAACCGCCGTACGCAGTGCCGCAGCAGCCCCTCCGCGACGGCCAGCG
>NZ_JCANQV010000417.1:0-3855 GCF_059553635.1 Candidatus Streptomyces philanthi | reverse complement strand
GCGCGGCGGGCCGGCCGACGAGGGAGATCGTCGTGGTGTCCTCGACGGGCCAGCCGAGGCGGGCGCACGCGTAGGAGACGGACGAGGGGTGCGGGAGTACGCGGAGGGGCGGCGTCGCGCCGTCCGGGGTCTGCTCCGCCAGTACCTCGGTCAGGGTCCGGCCGATGCCGTGGAACATGGGGTCGCCGCTGGCCAGGACGGCGATACGGCGGCCGGCGTGGGCGGCGAGCAGGCCGGGGACGGCCGGGCGCAGCGGCGACGGCCAGGGGACGCGGACGCCGGGGCACTCCGCCGGAAGGAGGTCGAGCTGGCGCGGTCCGCCGATCAGCGTCTCGGCGGTGCGCAGGGCGTCCCGGGAGGGGGCGGGCAGCCCGTCCCAGCCGTCGGCGCCGATGCCGACGACGGTGATCGCGGGGGGTGCGGGTCGGGGAGTCACTGCCGGGTACCTCGGGAATCGCCTGGCGGGTGGGGGGCGGGGGACGGTGCCGCACTCTACTGAGCGGTGTGCCCTCCGGTGTCCCCGGGGAGCCCGCACGGCACCAGTTGCACATGATGTGCAACTACACTCCATGGGCAGTAAGCCGCCCGAGGGCCGTACGGGCAGGGGCGGCCCGGTGTGCCGGAAGGGGCGCGCCGGGAGGGACGGACGGAGGTCGGCCGGTGGGCAGCACGGGCACGCCGGGAGGCACGGGTTCCCCCGTCGTCCTCGGCATCGAGTCGTCCTGCGACGAGACCGGTGCCGGGCTGGTGCGGGACGGGCGGCTGCTCGGGCACGCCGTGGCGTCGAGCATGGACGAGCACGCCCGCTTCGGCGGCGTGGTGCCGGAGATCGCCGCACGGGCCCATGTGCACTCCCTGATGCCCGTGGTCCGCCGCGCCCTGGACGACGCCGGGCTGCGCGCCGCCGACATCGGCGCGATCGCGGTCACCACCGGCCCCGGCCTCTCCGGCGCGCTCCAGGTGGGACTGGCCGGCGCCAAGGGACTGGCGTACGCGCTCGGCGTCCCGCTGTACGGGGTGCACCACCTCGCCGGGCATGTCGCCGCCGACACCCTCGCGCACGGGCCGCTGCCCGACCCGTGCGTGGTGCTGATCGTCTCCGGCGGCCACACCTCGCTGCTCCTCGTCCGCGATCTGGCCCGCGATCCGATCGTCCACCTCGGCGACACGCTGGACGACGCGGCCGGCGAGTGCTTCGACAAGGTCGCGCGGGTCTTCGGGCTGCCCTACCCCGGCGGGCCCGCCATCGACCGGACGGCGCGCGAGGGCGACCCGCGCGCCGTGACATTCCCCCGGCCGCTGGCGGCGGGCCCGCGCGAGCAGCGCTTCACCTTCTCCTTCTCCGGCCTGAAGACCGCCGCGGCCCGCTGGGCGGAGGACCACCGCGCCGCGGGCCGGCCGCTGCCGCTCGCCGACGGCGCGGCCTCGCTCCAGGAGGCCGTCGCCGACGTCCTCACCCGCAAGGCGGTCGCGGCCTGCACCGCACACGGAGTGGGGACGCTGGTCGTGGTCGGCGGGGTGGCCGCCAACTCCCGGGTGCGTGCCCTGGCCGAGGAGCGCTGCGCGGCGGCCGGCCTCACCCTGCGGGTGCCGCCGCTGCGCCTGTGCACGGACAACGGCGCGATGATCGCCGCCGTCGGCGACCTCCTCGTCCGCGCGGGCACCGCACCCGCCCCGCTCGACCTCTCGATCGACCCGTCCGCGCCACTGGAGCGGGCGTCCCTGCACCCCGTGGCCGGGGTGCGGGTGGCCTGACACCCTTGCCGCGTCCTTCCGCAAGGTTTCCGCAAAAGGGCGGGGCTTCTCACGTGGCCGTCCGCGGCCTCCGAATCCCCCTCACACCCCCACCCGATGCGCCTCCACCACCGGCACCAGCTCCTCCAACCCCGTGAACACATGCCCCCGCATGCCGAGTCGGCGGGCGGCGGCGACATTGTCCGGGCGGTCGTCGACGAAGAGGACGCGGTGGGGCGGGAGGGACAGGCGGTCCAGGCACCAGCGGTAGGCGGCCGGTTCGGGTTTGGCGGCGCCGATGCGGCAGGAGAAGGCGGTCAGGGTGAACGCGCCGAGCCAGTCGTGGCGTTGCTCGTAGTCGTCGGCGAGTTCGGTGGGGATGTTGGAGAGCAGGGCGGTCGGGGTGCCGTCGGCGGCGAGGGCGCGGACGTGGCCGACCATGGCGGGGTCGATGTCGCGCCAGCTCGCGAGGTCGGCGGCGATCAGCGCTTCGGTGCGCGTGGGGTCGAAGGTGGTGCCGAGGGCGGTGGCCACCGCGTTCCAGTAGGCGGGGCCGTCCTGGTCGCCGCGGTCGTAGGGCTGACGCAGCGACCAGTAGGCGTCCCAGAAGACGGCGCCCGGGGCCCCGGCGGCCTCCTCCAGGCGCCGGCGGCCCTCGGCGGACTGGTGGCGGGCGATCACCCCGAACATGTCGAAGAGCACCGCGGGCGTTCCGTCGGACATCGCGTTCCTCCTGTTCATACGGTGCGTACGGCCGTCCCGGCCGCGGTGAACGCGTCCACCGTGCCGTCGGGCGCCGCGGTGTCGGTGACCACGACGTCGAAGGCCGTGGCGGGGGCGACATGGGCCAGGGCGGTACGGGTGAGCTTGGGGGATTCGGCGACCGCGACGACGCGGCGGGACGAGGCCATCGCGGCGCGTTTGACGGCCGCGTCGGCGAGGTCGTAGGCGGTCAGGCCGTCGTGCGGGGTCAGTCCGCAGCAGCCGATGACGGCGGTGTCGAAGCGCAGGGCGGCCAGGGACGCCTCGGCGAGGGGGCCGGTCACGGCCAGTTCGCCGGGGCGGGGTTCGCCGCCGGGCAGCAGCACCTTGAGGCCGGGGGCGGCGACGAGCGTGTTGGCGGCGTGGAGGGAGAGCGGCATGACGGTGAGGGGGCGGCCGCGCAGTGCCCTGGCGATCTCCAGGCAGGTCGTCCCGCTGTCGAGGACCACCGATTCGCCGTCGGCGATCAGCCGGGACACCTCGGCCGCGATCCGCTCCTTGGTCTCGCGTCCCTCGCGGGCGCGCAGGGCGAACGGGGGTTCCGTGCCGCGCAGGACGAGGCTGCGGGCGCCGCCGCGGTAGCGCTCCAGGACGCCCTGTTCGGCCAGGTGTTCCAGGTCGCGGCGGACGGTCATCTCGGAGGCGCCGGTGAGGGCGGCGAGTTCGGCGACGGTCAGCCGCTCGGCGTCGCGCAGGGCCCGGGTGATCGCGGTGTGGCGCTCGGCGGTGCTGCTCGTCATGACCCTCATCGCACATCAATCATGTGCGCAAGTCAAGCTAGCGAACGCGTTTAATGTTCATTAGCCTCGTCGCGGTGAACACTTCCTCGCCTCCTGACCACCCGCCGCGCCTCGCCCGCGCGGCCACCTTCGGCTTCTTCGCCCTCAACGGCTTCGTCATGGGCATGTGGATCGTGCACATCCCCGCGGTCGAGCACCGGACGGGCATCGACCACTCCCTCCTCGGCCGGCTGCTGCTCCTCCTCGGCGCGGGCGCCGTCGCCGGGATGCGGCTGGGCGGGCCGCTCACCGACCGGTTCGGCGCCCGCCGCGTCGTCCCCGCCGGCGGGGTGCTGTGCAGCGCCGCCCTGGTACCGCCCGCCCTCGCCGACGGCCCGTGGACGCTCGCCGCCGCGCTGCTCGCGCTCGGCTTCGGCAACGGCGTGCTGGACGTGGCGATGAACACCCACGCCGTCCAGGTGGAGCGCCGCTACGGACGGCCCGTCATGTCCGCCTTCCACGCGGTGTTCTCGGTCGGCGGCCTGCTCGCCGCGCTCGTCGGCGCCCGGACGCTCGGCCGCGGCCTGAGCGTCCCGGCCACACTGGGCTGGGTGGCCGTCTGCGGTGTGGCCGCCACCGC
>NZ_JCANQV010000416.1:0-3908 GCF_059553635.1 Candidatus Streptomyces philanthi | reverse complement strand
CCGGCGGCGTGGCACGGAACCCCGCCCGCGGCAGGCCCCGTACCCATTGGGTGACAGTGTGTCAGTTTCCCTCCGTGCGCCCCCTTCCGACCCCGGACCGGATCGGCTATACATGACCCCCATCGGCTAGAACGCGTTCTAGAACTGTCGGACCGGTACGCGTCCGCCGACTCCTGCGACCCCGGCCGGGCCGACGGTGCGGACGACCGGGCCGGGGTCTTCCACCGCACCGAAGGAGCCCGCAGCCCGATGCCCATCGACGCCGCCAAGGCCACCTCGGCCGAACCACGGACCACGGAACTCACCTGGGACCACAAGGACGTCCAGCTCTACCACCTCGGCATCGGCGCGGGCGCCGCCACCCCGGAGAACCCCCACGCCGCCACCGATCCCCGCGAACTGCGCTACACCCTGGAGAGCCGACTGCACGTCCTGCCCGGCTTCGCCACCGTGGCGGGCGGCGGCATGGCGCTGGCCGGCGGCCTCACCGCGCCCGGCATCGACGTCGACCTCGCCGCCGTCCTGCACGGCGGCCAGACCGTCACCGTCCACCGCCCCCTCCCCGTCGGCGGGCGCGCCACCTCGACGTCCACCGTCCCCGCCGTCTTCGACAAGGGGAAGGCCGCCGTCATCGTGCTGCGCTCCGAGGCCGCCGACGACGAGGGGCCGCTGTGGACCTCCGACAGCCTGATCTACGTCCGCGGGGAGGGCGGCTTCGGCGGCGACCGCGGCCCCTCCACCCGCCTCGACCTGCCCGGCCGCGCCCCCGACGTCACCGTCGAGCGGCGCACCCGCGAGGACCAGGCGCTTCTCTACCGCCTCTGCGGCGACTGGAACCCGTTGCACGCCGACCCGGAGTTCGCCCGGCTCGCCGGCTTCGACCGGCCGATCCTGCACGGCCTGTGCACCTACGGCGTCGCCCTCAAGGCCGCCGTCGACACCGCCCTGGACGGCGACGTCTCCCGCGTCCGCTCGTACACCACCCGCTTCGCCGGGGTCGTCCACCCGGGCGAGACCCTGCGCGTCCGGATCTGGCGGGACGCCCCCGCCCCCGGCCGCCTCCAGCTGTCGGTCACCGCCGCCGACCGGGACGACGCCCCGGTCCTCGCCGACACCGTCGTCGAACACGGCTGACCGGCCGCCGCCCGCACCCCGTCCGCCCGAAAGGAGCCGCACCGTGCGCGCAGCCGTACAGCACACGACAGGAGAGCCGAGGCTCGACGTCGTCGACGACGTCGAGGCGGTCGGCATGGGACCGGGCAAGGTCAGGATGCGCATCCGGGCGACCGGGCTGTGCCACTCCGACCTGTCCGCGATGAGCGGGGTGCTGCCCCAGCCCGCGCCCTTCGTCCCCGGGCACGAGGGCGCGGGGGAGATCATGGACGTCGGCGACGGCGTCACCGCGCTGCGGCCCGGCGACCGGGTGCTGATGTGCTGGCTGCCCGCCTGCGGCACCTGCCCGTCCTGCCGCCGCGGCCAGACGCATCTGTGCCTGTCCGGGTTCCTGAACGCCGGGACCCCCAACTTCCGGCGGCCCGGCGGCGAGGTCTTCGGCTTCGCCGGCACCGGCACCTTCGCCGAGGAGGTCGTGGTCCCCGCCAACTGCGCGGTCCCCGTCCCCGACGACGTCCCCTTCGACATCGCCGCGCTGATCGGCTGCGGCGTCACCACCGGGATCGGTGCCGTCGTCAACACGGCGCGGGTCGAGGCCGGTTCGTCCGTCGCGGTGATCGGCTGCGGCGGCGTCGGCATCGCCGTCGTCCAGGGGGCGCGGGCCTGCGGCGCCGCCCACATCACCGCCGTCGACCCGGTCGAGGGCCGCCGCGAGGCCGCCCTGCGCTTCGGCGCCACCGAGGCCGTCGCCCCGGAGGGCCTCGACGACGCCAAGGCCAGGGCCACCGCGGGGGAGGGCTTCGACCACGTCTTCGAGGTGGTCGGCAGGTCCGCCACCGCCCGCACCGCCTACGGGGCCACCCGCCGCGGCGGCACCCTGTGCGTGGTCGGCGCGGGCGCGGCGGACGACCTGCTCCAGCTCAACATGTTCGAGCTGTTCTTCGACGAGAAGCGCATCCTGCCCTCCCTCTACGGAGGCGGTGACGTGCTGCGCTCCTACGGGCGGACCATCGCCCTGTGGCGGGCCGGGCGGATCGACCTCGAAGGGCTCATCACCCACCGCGTCCGGCTCGACGAGATCAACGACGCCCTCGACCAGATGCGCACCGGCACCGCCCTGCGCACCTGCGTCGAGGTCTGAGCCGCCCCCGGTGCCCGCCCGTGGTGCGCGGCGCGGCGGGCGGGTACCGGGGACACGACAGCGACCCGAGAGGACTGCCATGGCACTGCCCCTGGAGGGCCTGACCGCGATCGTCACCGGCGCCGGACGCGGACTCGGCCGCGCCGAGGCGCTCGAACTCGCCCGGCTCGGCGCCGCGGTCGTCGTCAACGACTTCGGACAGCCCGGCCGCGACGGCAGCGGGGAGGCGTCCGCCGCCCCCGCCGAGGAGGTCGCCGCGGAGATCACCGCGGCGGGCGGCCGGGCCACCGCCCACCTGGGCGACGTCGCCGACCACGAACAGGCCCGTGAGCTGGTCGAGCTGGCCGTCGGCACCTACGGACGGCTCGATGTCCTCGTCAACAACGCGGGCATCCTGCGTGACCGGATGGTCTTCTCGATGACCGAGGACGAATGGGACGCGGTCATCCGCGTCCATCTCAAGGGCCACTTCAACACCACGCGCTTCGCCGCCGCCCACTGGCGCGACCGCGCCAAGGCGTCGGGGGCCCCGGTCCACGGCCGGATCGTCAACACCTCCTCCGAGGCGTTCCTCGCCGGCTCGGCGGGCCAGCCCAACTACGCCGCGGCCAAGGGCGGCATCGTCGGACTCACCACCTCGACGGCCCAGGCCCTGGCCAGGTACGGCGTCACCGCCAACGTCATCTGCCCGCGCGCCCGCACCCGGATGACCGAGGACGTCTTCGCGGGCTTCGCCGTCCCCGAGGAGGGGCGGCCCGACCCGCTGGCCCCCGAGCACGTCGCCCCGCTCGTCGGCTATCTCGCCTCACCGGCCGCCGCCGGCGTCAACGGACGGCTGCTGGTGGTGCACGGCGGCATGGTCGCGGTCGTGGAACGCCCCGCGGTCGCCGCACAGTTCGACGCCCGCGGCGACTTCTTCGACCACGCCGAACTCGACGCGGCACTCACCCCGTACTTCGCCGGCCGCCCGCCGGGCGAGACCTTCGCGGCACCGGAGGTACTGGGCCTCAAGCGCGGCTGAGCGGGGCCGGCCGGGCGGAAAGGACCGAGGCCGCCGCCCCCTTCGCGGGGAGCGGCGGCCTCGGATGCCGGTGTGCCGGGCAGGTCACGCGCCCTGGGGCTGCATGACACGGCGGTGACGGCCCTGCGCGGTGGCGTCGGACTCCTCCGTCGCCGCGGGGCCGCGGTGCCTGCCGGAGCCTGTGGCCTCGGCGGCCTGGGCGGACGTCCCCTGCGGGCGCGCCTCGGTCGTGTCGGTTCGGGCTTCGGACATGGAAAGTGTCACTCCGTCGGATCGCTTGTGCTGTACGCGTCGGGACCGCCTGCGGCATCACCGTCGGTGGCCGGGTCAACCGGCTGCGTAGCCCCCGTTCAAAGTCTAACGGGGCGGTTGATCACGCTCCACCGTGCCTCTCCGGCCGGGAGTGGTGCCTGTTGCAGCGGTACCGGCCTGCAGGGTTGGGGATGTGCGGGAGCGTCGTACGGTTCCCCGAAAGATCCCTCCGGATGTGTGGATGCTGTGGAGGCGGGGGCGGGCCGGGGGGCGTCCGGGGCGAAGCCGGTACCGAAGCGGGCGTTCCTGTCGATGTCCCTCATCTCCCGGACATCGGCGGGGAATCCGGCACCCGGTCCCGGCCGGGGCGCCGCCGCGGTC
>NZ_JCANQV010000415.1:0-3909 GCF_059553635.1 Candidatus Streptomyces philanthi | reverse complement strand
CACTGCCCCGCTGACCCGCCCGGCGACGGTCCGCGTACGGCGGACCACGCCCGGCACCGTGGCCGACGACACCCTGCCGCGGGGTGCGAAGGCGCGTACCCTGCGTCCCATGAGGGAGGACCCCCACGAGGGGGCGGCAGCCCCCGACCCGCACACCGCCCGCGGCGGCGACGCCGGACGGTCCCCCGCCGGCGCCCACGCGGACATCCCCGAGGTCTGGCACGGCACGGCCACCAACCGCGTCCAGTGGCTGCTGGCCGGCATCGGCGCGGCCTGCCTCGCCCTCGGCGTCGTCCTCGCCGTCGAGAGCCGGTGGACCAACGGCCTGGCGCCCCTGGTGATGGCCGTGGTCGGCTGTGTCGCGGCCGGCCTGCTGGTGATGTTCGGCACGCTCGCCTTCGTCCACGTCCAGGTCCGCGTCGACCGGGACCACCTGGAGTTCCGCTGCGGCCACATCGGCGTACCGCGCGGCCGCATCCCCCTCGCCCACATCACGGACGTTGACTTCGTGCCCAGCGTCACCCCCCGCCACTGGGGTGGCTGGGGCTACCGCTGGCGCCCCGAGCAGGGCACCGCCGTCGTCGTACGCCGCGGGGAGGCACTGCTCCTCCGCCTCGGCGACGGACGCACGATCACGGTCACCGTCGACGACGCGGAGTCCGCCGTCCGCTGCATCCGCAGCCGGCTCCGCCCGCGCGACGGCAGCCCGGCCGGCACCTGACCCGCCCCACGGCGCGCGGCACGCCCGCGCCCGGTATGTCGTCTAGGGTGCACTGCATGCCTACACCCGACTTCATCCGTGACATCCGGGCCTCCGTCGGAGACCGGCTCCTGTGGCTGCCCGGGGTGAGCGCCGTGGTGTTCGACGACGCCGGACAGGTCCTCCTGGGCAGGCGCGCGGACACCGGCGGCTGGTCGGTGATCGGCGGCATCCCCGAACCGGGCGAACAGCCCGCACAGACCGCGGTACGTGAGGTCTACGAGGAGACAGCGGTACGGGTGGTACCCGAACGCATCGTCCTCGTCGAGGCCCTGCCCCCCGTCCGCTACCCCAACGGCGACCGCTGCCAGTTCATGGACACCTGCCTCCTGTGCCGCGCCGTCGGCGGCGAGGCGCGGGTCAACGACGACGAGTCGCTGGAGGTCGGCTGGTTCCCCCTGGACGCCCTCCCGGACCTGGAGGACTTCGCACTGAACCGGATCAAGCGCGCGCTGGAGGAGGGGCCGGCGTGGTTCGAGGGGGCGGGGGAGCGGCCGCAGGCCCGGTGAGCTTCGGGGCGCGCGACCGGGGGCGACGGCGCATGCCAGGGCCCGGGCCCTGCCGCCGGACGCTGCTTGCCCCGCGGCGCCCGGCACGCCCGCTCGCGGCGTTGCCGGTGAAGGTGGCGCCGACCTGCGGAGATCTCTGACAATCTAAGCCCTGACCTGCGCTGTTATGGAATCGGCGGCCTGCTGCGTCCCGACGCGTCCCGCGCTGAGACTCCCTGGAAACCCCCTGGATTCGTGCTCGAACTCCCTGGCATGAGGGCACGGTCCGGAGGAGTTCGGAGACCTTCCTCACTGGACGTCGGCAACTCTCCGTAACTGCCGAGGGAACAGCCTTGCGGTGCCTCCCCCGGTACCGGAAGCCTCCCGCACCACAGCAGCGATGGCAGTCCGACACCGAGAGGTGCGGCGCACGCCGCAAACGCGCTGCTGGGGGATGTACGAGCCGATCCCGGTTGCCGCGGCGCCGCTGTAGGGAAAGCGGCGACCGGACGTTCCGCAGCAGCGCGCTACGGTACGACGAGGTGTGGATGATTCTGGAGGTTGGCACAGCCCGCGCGCACGAAACCGTGGGGCCGCCTCGGCGCCGAGCCCGGAACGCCCGTCCACCTCTCGGCTTTGTACTGCAGCGTGGACGTCGTGGAAGCCGTGTCGGTCTGGACGAACTGGTGAGCATCGGAGGCTCACGACTGCTGGTCGCTGGTCGCTGGTCGGCTGGTTCGCCACGGGACCGGGTGGTCGAGGGAGCCACTGCACGCCCCCACTGCCCTGGGGAAGGCCGCGCTCGGCCTGACCGGGACAGCGTGATGACGATACCGGTGCTCAGGACCGCGTCGTCGTCGGCCCGGCCACCAGGGGATTCACCGTTCAGGCCCGCCGCTGGGTCGTCGAACGCACCCTGGGCCAGCTGATGAACCACTGTCGCCTGGCCCGCGGCTACGAAGCCCTGCCCGCTCGCTCCGAAGCCGTGATCCATCTCGCGATGATCAACCTTATGGACCGCCGGCTCACTGGCGAAGCCACCCCCACCTGGTGCGGAACTTGACCCTCAAAACCGGGGACGAAACACCCAGTAAGGACGAGCAGTTCTTCGTCAGGTGCGGCCGCCGCAGTGACCTGGGTTCCGGGCACAGCCTCGCCAGCACCGCGAGTCATCCTGGTCAGGAGGGAGCGAGAACAAGGTTCCAGACGGCTGCCCCTTCACCCGGAGCTTCGCGGTGCGCACAAGGACGGGCAGCGGGGTGGTCTCGGGCAGGTTGGAGAGCCAGAACTGCACGGGCTCGTCCCGGCCGGTAGGCCACTCGGCCGGCAGCCAGCGAAACGGAAGCTCGGTGCCGGCCGTGGCCTCGTGGATCTCGCGTCCGGCGGGCCGGATCCGCAGGGCCACGAAGCGCGAGTACATGCGTTTGTGTCCGCTGCGGCCGCTGCCGGGCCGTGATCCCTCCCGCTACTGCACCGGCCGCGCGGTGTGTTTCCCGGCCGCGATGACCAGGCTCTTCACGGTCTGCGCCGGATCGGGGTAGGCCGGGACCGGCCGTCGTCCCCGACCGGTGTAGGCCGGGGTGCAGGGCCGTGTGTACTCGGGGTGCGCGGTGGTCGTGGTCGAGACGCCCACCACGTGGTCGAGACCGCGTTCCTCCAGGCCGGGCCGGAAGGCAGCCGTGTCCCCGTAGCCGCCGTCGGCGATGACCTGGAGCACCTCGATGCCCCAGGACCGTGTCTCGTCGATCATGTCGAGGGCCAGCTGCCACTTCTCGACATGGCCCACCTCGGCGGGGATGGCGCACTTGGTACGGCGGGCCACTTTGGCCGGATCGGCTTTCGGCGAGGCGGGATCCCAGCTCCCGGGCAGGAACAGACGCCAGTTCACCGCCGCCGAGGCACCGTTGGAAGCCAGGTGCAGCGAGACCCCGGCCTGACAGTTGGTGACCTTGCCCGCCGTCCCCGTGTACTGCCGGGTCACACACGCCGACGCGTCCCCGTCCTTGAGAAACCCGCTGTCATCGATGATCAACGCGGTGGGCTTGATGACCGGCTGCATACGCCAGGCCAGACGGGCCCGCACATGCACCGCATCCCACGGGCTGGAAGTGACGAAGTGGGCCAACGCCTGCCGGTTCCCGTCCTCGCCCAGCCGGGCGGCCATCGGCTCCACTGACTTGCGCCCACCGTCCAACAGCAGGCCCCGCAGATAGACCTCGCCCCACCGACGCTGATCCGCTCGCGCGAACGGCTCGAACATCTCCGCCGCGAAGCCCTCCAGATCACACCGGACCGCGGGACCTATTCCCTGGCAGCGGCCTTGGGAAGACGCGGCGGCGCCCCAACCCACTTGTGCCGGGTGGGCTGGGGCAAGGCTTAGGTCAAGCGGAGCGCCTCCTGTGCCGCATAACTGGCATCATGACAAGGGCCAGATCCATGCGTTCCGCCGACAACTTCAGGAGGGGGAAGTGAGAACCCCGCACATAATCGAGCAAAAGGCGATGAAGAGCGGATGTGGAAGGCCACTTCGCCAGTACGTACGCAGACGGACTGATCATCATCCCGCTCGTGCCGGTCTGGCCGACCTGCTCCATATGCAGGTACTCGACGTTCATTGTCATGCTGCCTTCGGGGATGGTGGCCATCGCGACGATGACGAAC
>NZ_JCANQV010000414.1:0-3971 GCF_059553635.1 Candidatus Streptomyces philanthi | reverse complement strand
CTCCGTGGCGGGCACGATCGGCAGCGCCGGCCAGGCCAACTACGCGGCGGGCAACGCCTTCCTGGACGCCCTGGCGCACCATCGCCGGGCTGCGGGCCTCCCGGCGGTCTCGTTGGCCTGGGGCCCGTGGTCCCAGGACGGCGGCATGACGGGGACGCTCACCGAGGCGGACCTCCAGCGCATGGCCCGTTCGGGGATGCCGCCGCTGTCCGTTGAGGAGGGCGTGGCCCTCTTCGACGCCGCCCTCGCGACCACGGAGGCCGCGACGCTCCCGGTCCGGCTGGACCTGGCGGCGCTGCGGCAGCAGGGCGACCCCCAGCCGCTGCTGCGCGGCCTGATCCGTACCCCGGGCCGGCGCACGGCGGCGGCCGCGGTGGACGGGGACACCGGCGCCGACTTCGTCCGGCGTCTGGCCGGGCTATCGGCGGCGGAGGGACGTGAGGTCGTCCTCGGTGCCGTACGCGGTGAGATCGCGGCGGTCCTCGGGCATGCCGGGGGCACGGAGATCGACGAGGACCGGGCCTTCCTGGACCTCGGTTTCGACTCGCTCACCGCGGTCGAGATCCGCAACCGGCTGAGCGCCCTCACCGGCATCCGCCTCCCCGCGACCCTGCTGTTCGACCACCCGACCCCGGCGGAACTGGTCGACCACCTGCACGCCCGGATCGCACCCGAGCCGTCCTCCGGCCCGGAGGCGCTCCTCGGCGAACTCGACAAGCTGGAGAAGACCTTCGGCGCACTCGATGTCACGGAGGAGGTCCACGAGAAGATCGCCGGCCGCCTGGAAGTCCTCAGGGCGAAGTGGAACGCCCTGCGGGACACGGCCCCGGCGGCCGGGCCCGAGGGCACCTCGTCCGACGAGGACTTCGACTTCGATTCCGCCTCCGACGAGGAGGTCTTCGACCTCTTGGACAACGAACTCGGCCTGTCCTGACGGAAGGAACCCCCCGGTGCGCCGCCGAACACTCGGCGGCGCACCGCGTCGGCCCGTCCCTGTACGGAGCACCGCGGACACACCACGCCCCCTTCCGCTCGTACACCGGAAGGGGGCGTGGTGTGTCACATCGACCGGCCGGGAGGCCGATCCGTCAGCCGGTGAGCAGCGTCTTCCGCAGCCGCTCCAGTCCCTGTTCGCTCAGGCCCAGTCCGTCCCGCAGATAGGCGGGGAACGTGCCGAAGCGGGCCTGGACCTCGTCGAAGGCCGCGTCGAGATAGGCGGTTCTGGCGTCCAGGAGCGGGGCGAGGCGGGCGATGGTCCCGGGGGTGCGGCGGGTGAGGGCGGCGGCGATGGGTGCGGCGAGGCGGTCGTTGGTGGCCAGGTAGTCCCGCAGGACGGTGCCGCGGTCGACGCCCAGGGCCGTGAGGAGGGCGGCGGTGGCCCAGGCCGTACCGTCCTTGCCGCCCTCGCAGTGGTAGGCCAGTGCGGAGGAACCGGGGTCGCCGGCGCGGCCGAAGAGGGCACGGTAGGAGTCGATCGCCGAGGGCCGGGAGACGAGCCACCGGTAGGTGCCGGTCATCATCTGCTCGGACGCCTCCGCCGTGGCGGGCAGCCCGCCACGGCCGGGGCGCGGCGCCCTGGCGCTCACACGGGGCAGGCGCGGGCCGAAGTCTGTACGGATGCCGAGGCGCCGGAGCTTGGCGAGATCGGCGTCGGTGAGCGCGTACGGGTCGCTGACGCGGTACAGGAGGCCCATCCGCACCCAGCGGCCGTCGGCGGTGCGGTGGCCGCCCACGTCGCGGACATCGGCGGCGCCCTCCAGGCGCAGGGAGCGGTCGGCGAGGGTGAGCGGGACGCCCTGGTCGGGGACGAGACGGAACCACCGGCGGTCGGCGGCGGGCAGCCCGCGCACGGTGACGGTGGCCTCGGCCCCGCCGTGCGCCACGGCCCTGTCCCCGACGTGGACGGCCACCGACTCGACGCCGGGCGCCTTCCAGGACACGGTGAACGCGCCGTCCTTCCGCCGGGTCACCGTGGCGTCGGTGAACGGAATCGCGCGTGCGGCACGCGGCGTCTGCGGCGCGTGCCGGCCCGCTCCGGTGGGCGCGCCGGCGGGTTCGGCGGAGGCGAGGGGCGCGATGACCCCCACTGCCGATACGGCGGCCACGAACGAGGTGGCGATGCGGCGGGCGGTCAGCACCGCCGCTGTGGAATGGGAGTTCATGGCGGGACCGTACGGCCCGAAATAGCCTGGAATCACCTAGAGTTGACGGGCCGCGGCGCCGGTCCTGAAGGGCAGCGCGCCGGGCCCGGCCGCTCGTCCGGCGACCGGGCCGCGCGCGCCGGGAACCCCGGCTCAGACGGGCGTCAACTCCCCGAGTCCATCAGCCGGAACAGTTCCTCGTCACTGGCCGACGCCAGGTCCAGGGCCTCGCCGCCACCGGCATCCGCACCCCCGCCCGACCCCGACGCCATCCCCGCGGCCACCGCCCTCAGCCGCGTCATCGCCTCCTCCGGGACCTCCGCGCCGGACGCGAGCAGCGACTCCAGTTCGGCGACGACGGCGGTCACCTCGCGGGCCGGGGCGGCCGCGCGGGCGAGGCGTTCGCGTACGAGACGGACGACGGCGTCCGGGGTGGGGTGGTCGTACACGAGAGTGGCGGGGAGCCGCATCTCGGTGGCCGCGATGAGACGGTTGCGCAGCTCAACGGCGTTCACGGAGTTGACGCCCAGCTCCTTGAACGTGCGGTGGCCCTCGTCGCCGGGTGTCTCCCGGCCGCCGAGCACGGCCGAGGTCTCGGCGAGGACCAGGGCCAGGAGGCACGCGTCCTGTGCGGCGTCGTCGAGACCGGACAGCCGGGCCGCCAGCCCCGGCGGCTCCTCGTCGTCGGCGGCCGCGCTCGCGAAGCCGCTGTCGGCGGCCGCGCCCACCGGGGACGGCGCCAGCCAGAACCGCCGCCGCTGGAACGCGTACGTCGGCAGGGCGGCGGGCCGGGCCCCGGGCAGCACCGCGTCCCAGTCGACGGAAGCGCCGTGGGCGTGGACCCGGGCGACCGAGGTGAGCAGGGCGTCCCGCTCCGGCACGCCGGGCCGCAGGGTCGGCATGACGGCGGCCTCGGGCCGCGGGCCGGCCGACTCCAGGCACTCGTCGATCATCGGGGTGAGCACCGGCTCGGCCCCCAGCTCCAGGAACCCGGTGACCCGCGCCTCCAGCAGCCGGCCGATCGCGTCCTTGAACCGTACGGCCCGCCGTACGTGCCGCACCCAGTGCTCCGGGTCGCGAGCCTCCTCGGCGGTCAGCGGGCGGCCGGTGAGCGTCGAGACGACGGGGACGGTGGGCGTCCCGTAGGACAGCGTCCGGACGACCTCGCGGAACTCGTCCAGCATGGGCTCCATCAGCGGCGAGTGGGCCGCGACGCTCGCCGTGATCCGCCGGGTCTTGTGACCGGCGGCGGCGAGCCGGTCGGTGAGCGCGGCGAGCGGGGCCTCGGCGCCGGAGAGGACGAGGGAGTGCGGACCGTTGACGGCGGCGATCGACACGGAGTCCGCCAACTCCGTGAGCCACGGCGTCACTTCGTCCTCGGTGATGCGCACCGCGACCATCGCGCCGCTGGGTCGCAGCGCGCCCATCAGCCTGCTCCGGGCCGCCATCAGGGTGCACGCGTCCCGGAGGCCGAGGACGCCCGTGACGTGGGCGGCGGAGATCTCGCCGACCGAATGCCCCACCAGATGGTCCGGGTCCACGCCCCAGGACTCGAACAGCCGGTACAGGGCGACATGGACGGCGAACAGGGCGGGCTGGGTGAAGGTGGTGTCGTCGAGGAGGTCCGCCTCCTCGGAGCCGGCGGGCGCCCACATCACCGGGGTCAGCGGCCGCTCCAGCAGCGGGTCCAGCGCGGCGCACACCTCGGCCAGCGCCCGGCGGAAGACCGGGAACGCCTCGGCCGCCTCACGCCCCATGCCGCCGCGCTGGCTGCCCTGCCCGGGGAAGACGAAGGCCAGCCCGCCCGGCGCCGCGTCGTGCGGGACGACC
>NZ_JCANQV010000413.1:0-3973 GCF_059553635.1 Candidatus Streptomyces philanthi | reverse complement strand
GCGGCGCCGCCGTCGACGGTGTGCGCGCCGTCCAGCAGCCGGCGGACGACGTCCTCGTCGGGCTCGACGCCGATCACCAGCATCCGCTCGGCGCGGCCGGCCGCGAGGGCGAGCGCCGCCCAGCGCACCGCGTCCAGGCCCGAGGTCTCGCCGTTGCACACCATGATGTTGGGGCCGCGCAGCCCGTAGCGGATCGCGACGGAGGAGGCGATGACGTTGCTGGACGCGTTGGGCAGGTCCATGGGGCTGGTGCCGGTGACCGTCTCGGCGCGCAGGGTGTCCAGGGCCCGGGTGACGGTGGACAGGTTGCCGAAGTTGGAGCTGACGACGGTTCCGGTGCCGTGGCCGGAGTGGGGCGTCCCGTCGTCGGCGAGCAGCGCGGCGTCGCGCAGGGCGGCGACGGCCAGGCAGTAGCCGAGGCGGGTGGCGCGGTCCTTGTAGCGCAGGCCCTTGCGGCCGACGAGCTGCGCCGGGTCGACCGGCGGCGCGCCGGCGGCGGGGCCGGCGACCAGGTCCGCGAGGGTGTCGGCGCCGGGGAGGAGCACGGCGGCCCCGGTCACCACCGTCGAGGTGTTCATCGTGCCGCCTCTATGATCGCGACGGCGTTGACGCCGCCGAAGCCGAATGCGTTGAGCTGGGCGACGGACAGCGGCGCGGTGGCCGGTCCGCCGGTGACGAAGCGGAAGCCCGCGGCCTCCTCCACCGGGTCCTCCAGGCCGGCGGTCGGCGGTACCCGCCCCTCGTTCAGGGCGGTGACCCCGGCGACCAGGTTGATCAGGCCGGAGGCGCCGGAGGTGTGCCCGGTCATGGACTTCACGGCGGTCATCAGCGGCCGCCCGGCGTGGTCGCCGAGGACGTCGGCGAGGGCGGTGGCCTCGGCCTCGTCGTTGAGGAGGGTGCCGGTGCCGTGGAGCATCACCAGGTCGATGTCACCGGGGCCGACACCGGCGAGCCGGTGGGCCTCGCGCATCGCCTCGGCGATCCCCTCCGGGGAGGGGGCGGTGACGTGGTGGGCGTCGCAGTTGACGGCGACGCCGCGCACCCGGCCCCGCTCCGGGGCGCCGGTGGACTCGCGGCGCAGGACGACGGCGGCGGCACCGTCGCCCATCAGCACCCCGGTGCGGTTGCGGTCGAAGGGCCGTACGCGGTCCGGCGGCGCCGGGTGGACGCGTTCGAGCAGGCCGTGCATGGACTCGGTGAGGACATCGACGCCCGCCACGACGACGGTGTCGGTGCCCTCCTGGCCGAGCAGGTCGCAGCCGAGCGCCAGGGCGTAGAGGGAGGCGGAGCAGGCGCCGGAGAAGGTGTGGGTGTCGTCGGCGCCGAAGCGTTCCCGCAGTGCCGTACCGAAGTGCAGTCCGGTGGCGTCCAGCGGGGCGTCGCCGCGCCACCACAGTTCGGCGGTGCGCAGTTCGCGCAGTCCGGTGCCGATGAGCACCGGGACACCGGCCAGGTCCTCGCCGAGCCCGGCGTCGGCCAGGGCCTCGGCGATGGCGGCGGTCAGCAGCCGGGTGGCGCGGGCCGGGACGTCCTGGCCGGGCGCGGGCCGGTCGTCGACCTCGTAAGCGTGCTGTGCGCGGAACCTGTCGGCCTGGAAGCCGCGGAGCGGGGCGCGGCCGGAGCGGCCCGCGCACAGGCCCTCGAAGAGTTCGCCGGCCGTGGAGCCGATGCTGGCGACGGCTCCCATCCCGGCGATGGGACGGCTCAGCATGCGCGCTCCTGTTCCGCGTCGTAGCGGCCGAGCAGCAGGACGGCGTTGTTGCCGCCGAAGGCCAGGCCGTTGTTCTGCACGACCCGCAGGTCGGCCTCGACGGCCTCGTTCGGCACGCAGTCGACGTCGCACTCCGGGTCGGTGGCCACGTGGTTGATGGTCGGTGGGACGAAACGGTGGGCGATGGCCAGGGCGCAGCCGATGGCGCCCAGCGCGCTGGCGGCGCCCATGCTGTGCCCGAGCATCGATTTCATCGAGACGGTGCGGGGCGGGCGGCCGCCGAACACCTCGCGGATGGCGCCGGCCTCGGTGACGTCGTTGGCGCGGGTGCCGGTGCCGTGCGCGGAGATCAGATCGACCTCGTCGGCCTTGACCCCGGCGTTCTCCAGGGCCAGTTCCATGCAGCGGGCGACGCTGGCCCGGTTGGGTGCCACCGGGTGGTCGGCGTCGCAGTTGAGGCCGTAGCCCAGGACCTCGGCGTAGATGTGCGCGCCGCGGGCGAGCGCCGACTCCAGCTGTTCCAGCAGCAGGACGCCGGCGCCCTCGCCGGTGAGGATGCCCTTGCGGTCGGCGTCGAACGGCTGGCAGCGCTCGGGGGCGATGGTGCCCAGCCGGTAGAAGCCGGTGAAGGTCTTGCGGCACATCGCGTCGGCGCCGCCGCACAGGGCGTAGGCGGCCTCGCCGGAGCTGACGGCGTCGTAGCCGTAGCCGATGGCGTAGTTGCCCGCGGCGCAGGCCGTCGGGACGGTGACGGCCTCGGCGTCGGCGAGCCGCAGTTCCTGGGCGATGGCCACCGACAGCCGGCCGGCGGGGACGCGCCGGGCGGCTGCCGGGTCGTAGGCCGCGGGGCCGTCGGCGAGGTCGGTGCCGACGAGCTGGTCGAGGTCGTACGACTCGCCGTCGGTGGTGCCGATCGACACCATGCCGCGCCGGTCGCGCAGATCGACGTCGTCGAGCCCCGCGTCCTTGAGCGCCATCCGGGCCGCGGCTACCGAGAACTGGGCCGCCCGGCCGAGGTCGTCCACGTCCAGGTTGCGCACCCAGGCGCGGGGGTCGAACTCCGGCACCTCGCAGCCGTTGGCGTGCCCGAACCCCTCGGTGTCGAACACCGAGATGGGGCGGACGCCGCTGCGGCCCTCGCGCAGTCCCGCCAAGAACTCGGCGGCCCCCGTCCCGATGCTGGAGACCACGCCGAGCCCCGTGAGGACGACCCGGTGCGGCCGTCCCGTGCCGGGGCCGGCCGTGCCTGCCGCTGCCGACATCCCTCTCCCCTTCACTCCGTCACCCACCGGCCCGCGGCCTTTTCCCGATTACCAGCCGGCCGATTCGGCGACGACCTCGTACACCCCGGCCAGGTTCACCATGCGGGGAAGTTCGGACTGGTTGATGACGATGCCGAATTCCTTTTCCAGACCGGCGAGGATCTCGATGGCCCGCAGGGAGTCGGCGCTGTGGTCCTCCTTGAAGAGGCTGACCTCCGTCACCTCGTCCTCTTCGATCTCCAGGATGTCGCAGACGATTTCCTTGATCTTCTCCATGCGAGAGGTCCGGAGCGTATCGGTCACAGCATTCCCCTTAACCCGAATTCCCTGCCGAAAATTCATATCGGCGGTACCTGTGCCAATTTCTACGGGCCCGGCGGCGGGCGGACAAGGAGCGCTGCAACAAGCTGTAGCCGGGGGCGGTGCGCGAGGGGGCCCGCGGCCGGGGGGCGCGGGGCCCGTCCGGTCAGGCCGCGGCCGGCGGGGCGTCGAAGGCGCTCGCCGGGACCTCGGGGACGATACGGCGGGCCAGTCCGCACAGGGTCCGGCCGGGGCCGATCTCGATCAGCCGGCGGCAGCCGAGCGGGCCGGTGAGGGTGCGGACGGAGTCCTCCCACAGGACGGGCGAGGTGAGTTGGCGCACGACGAGGCCGGGCCAGTCGTCCGCTCCGGTGTGCGGCGCGGCGTCCGCGTTGGCGACCACCGGCGGATGCTCCGGCGCGAACCGGACGCCGGCCAGCGCCTCGCGCAGCGGCCCGGCGGCGGGCTCCATGAGCGGGGTGTGGAAGGCGCCGCCGACCGGTATCCGGATCAGCTTGGCGCCCGCGCCCGGGGCCGCCGCCTCGGCCGCGGCGACGCCCTCGGCGGTGCCCGAGACGACCACCTGGCCCGGGGCGTTGACGTTCGCCACCCACAGCCGGTGGCCCTCCTCGCCCAAGCGCCGTACGAGGTCCGTGACTTCGGGCAGCGGGGCGCCGACGAGGACGCCCATGGTGCCGTC
>NZ_JCANQV010000412.1:0-3992 GCF_059553635.1 Candidatus Streptomyces philanthi | reverse complement strand
ACCCCTACGCCATCGGCCCCGACCAGCACTCCCGCCCGGCACCGGACCCGGTGCCCGAGGCCGGGGGTGAGGCCGATGCCGCGTCCGAAGGACAGCGGCGCACCTCCCTGGGCCTGCCCAAGCGCACGCCCAGGATCGTGGCGCAGCAGGCGCCGACCACCCCGCGCAAGAGCGGCGGGGTCAATGCCGAGGCGCTGCGTCGCCGGCTCGGGGGATTCCAGCAGGGGGCACGTGAGGGCCGCCGGGACGTCGAGGCCGAGATCGCGGAACGTACGGCGGAGCAGACCATGCCACGGACGGACTCCGACGGAGCGGGGGCGCCGGGAGAGAGCCGTGTTGTCGAGGAGGCACGCGATTGATGGCACAAGCGCCCACTGCTCACGGACAAGGGCCGAGCAGGCAGGCCAGGAACCTGCACTGGCTGCTGACCAACCTGGTGGACGAGGTGCCGGGCATCCTCTCGGTGGCGGTCGTCTCCTCCGACGGCCTGCTGCTGCTCTCCTCCGACCCCGGACGGGCCGCTGAGGCGGCCCGTGCCGCGGTGGACGAGGGCCCGCGCGGCTCCAGCGCGGACCTGGCGACCATCGTCTCCGGTCTCGGCAGCCTCACCAACGGCGCCGCGAAGCTGATGGACGGCGGCCTCGTCAAGCAGACCATGGTCACCATGGACGAGGGCAGTCTCTTCGTCATGTCGATCAGCGACGGTTCGCTGCTCGGCGTGCACGCCACGCCCGACTGCGACATGAGCGTCATCGCCTACCACATGGCGCTCTTCGTCGGCCGGGCCGGCCATGTCCTCACCCCGGAACTCCGCAGCGAGCTGCGCAAGTCGATGGAGAGCACCCAGTGAGCACATCCCCCAAGCTCCCGGTGCGCGGCGGGGAGAAGAAACCCGCCCGCGTCCGGCCCTATTCGCTGACCGGCGGCCGCACACGCTTCGGCCATGTGCTGCTCGTCGAGACCTTCGTCGCCGCCCTGGACGCCCCCGACGAGCGGCGCGAGCTGACGTCCGGCGGCTGGGGCGACCGCGTGATGCCGGAGATGCGCGCGATCGTCGAACTCTGCCGCCGGATGCGTTCGGTGGCGGAGATCTCCGCACTGCTCAAAATGCCGCTGGGCGTGGTCCGCGTGCTGCTGAGCGATCTCGCCGACCAGGGAAAGATTCGCGTCTACGGCACCGGTCACGGCACCGGCCGGCCCGACCGCGCGCTGCTCGAAAGGGTGCTGAGTGGACTTCGCAGGCTCTGACACGATATCGGCCGGACCAACGGCGGTCGCCGACGAAGCGGGGCTGCAGAGCTGGCAGACGGACCGTTCGCAGGCACCGATCGCCACCAAGGTCGTGGTGGCCGGCGGCTTCGGTGTCGGCAAGACGACCTTCGTCGGTTCGGTCTCGGAGATCACCCCGCTCCAGACCGAGGCGGTGATGACGCAGGCCAGCGCCGAGACGGACGATCTGACGGCGACCCCGGAGAAGACCACGACCACGGTCGCGATGGACTTCGGGCGGATCACGCTGGAGCAGGACCTGGTGCTCTACCTGTTCGGCACGCCCGGACAGCAGCGCTTCTGGTTCATGTGGGACGACCTCGTCCGCGGGGCGATCGGCGCGGTCGTGATGGCCGACACCCGCCGGCTGGAGGACTGCTTCCCGGCGCTCGACTACTTCGAGAGCTGCGCGCTGCCGTACATCGTGGCGGTCAACCACTTCGAGGGGACGGACTCGTACGACGTGGAGGATGTGCGCGAGGCGTTGACGGTGCCGCCGCACGTGCCCATTGTGATCATGGACGCGCGGAAGCGGCACACGGTGATCGAGTCGCTGCTGGTGCTGGTCGCCCATGCGCTGGAGTCCACGCCCGAGTAGCCGGACACCCGGCCGACCGTGCGTCCTCCCCGAGACCACCCCCCCTCAAGCAGCTGTTCGTGAAGAGAAGAGTGCCGCCATGCGGAAAATACTCATCATCGGAGCCGGCCAGTCCGGGCTCCAACTGGCCCTCGGACTCCAGTCCCAGGGCTACGACGTCACCCTCATGTCCAACCGCACGCCCGACGAGATCCGCTCCGGCCGGGTCATGTCGACGCAGTGCATGTTCCACACCGCCCTCCAGCACGAGCGCGACCTCCAGATCAACTTCTGGGAGAGCCAGGCACCGCGCATCGAGGGCCTGGGCGTCTCGGTCGCCGCACCCGGCACCTACGACGCGCCGGACGGCACCCAGCGCGCCGTCGACTGGGTCGGCAAGCTCGACGGCTACGCCCAGTCCGTCGACCAGCGCGTGAAGATGGCCGGCTGGATGGAGACCTTCGCACAGCGCGGCGGCCAGCTCGTCATCCACGGCGCCGCCGTCTCCGACCTGGACTTCTTCGCACGCCGCTACGACCTGACGCTGGTCTCCGCCGGCAAGGGCGAACTGGTGTCCATGTTCCGCAGGGACCCCTCGCGTTCCCCGTACGACACCCCGCAGCGCGCCCTGTCCGTCGCCTACGTCCACGGCATGGGCCCGCGCCCCGAGCACCCCGAGTTCGACGCGGTGCGCTGCAACCTCGTCCCCGGCGTCGGTGAACTCTTCGTCATGCCGACGTACACCACCTCCGGCCGCGCCGACATCCTCTTCTGGGAAGGCATCCCCGGCGGTCCGCTCGACGCCTTCCAGGGCGTCCAGGATCCCCGGGAGCACCTGGAGATCACCCTCGCGCTGCTGAAGAAGTTCCTGCCCTGGGAGTACGCGCGCTCCGCGAACGTCGAGCTGACCGACGCCAACGGCACGCTGGCCGGCCGCTACGCCCCGACCGTGCGCCACCCCATCGGGCACCTCCCCTCCGGCGGCCTCGTCCTCGGCGTCGCCGACGTCGTCGTGGCCAACGACCCGGTCACCGGCCAGGGCTCCAACTCGGCGTCGAAGTGCGCCGCCTCCTACCTCGCCTCCATCGTCGAGCACGGCGACCGGCCGTTCGACGCGGAGTGGATGCAGGCCGCCTTCGACCGCTACTGGCAGACCGCTCAGCACGTCGTCAAGTGGACCAACGCGATGCTCGCCCCGCCGCCCGGGCACGTGCTGGACATCATCGGCGCCGCCGGCCAGAACCAGAAGATCGCCGACCGCTTCGCCAACGGGTTCAACAACCCGGCCGACTTCGAGAACTTCTTCTTCGACCCGGCCAAGGCCGAGGCGTACCTCGCCTCGGTGACCGGGTCACAGGCCGCCTGAGCCACCGCGCCGGGCCGGCCGTCCGCCGGCCCGGCGCGCCCGTCAGTCCTCCGGCGGGGTGTACCCCGCCACAGGTTCACCCTCCGGGTCCGGCCGTACGGCGCCCAGCAGGGGATTCGCCGCGATCGGCGAGATCTTCACGGACCTGCCGGGGCGCGGCGCCTGGATCACCTTGCCGTCGCCGGCGTACAGCGCCACATGGGTCGCCTCCGGGAAGTAGATGACCAGGTCACCGGGGCGCAGCCGGTCCAGCGGCACATGCGGCAGCGACTCCCACTGCTCCTGGCTGGTGCGCGGGAGAGGCCGCCCGGCGTGCGCCCACGCCCGGGACGTCAGCCCCGAGCAGTCGAACGCGTCCGGGCCGGTGGCGCCCCACACATAGGGCTTGCCGAGCTGTTCCAGCGCCCACTCCACCGCCCTGCGCCCGAGGGCGGAGGGCGCGCCGCCGTCCGCGATGCGGCCGCTCGCGAGCAGATCGCGCTGGGCCGCGTCGACGCCCAGGGCCTCCAGCCGTTCCACCGCCTCGACCTGGTCCTCGGAGAGCGAGGCGACCAGCCGCTCCACGTCCTGGAGCTTGAGCCGTGCCGCGTCCCGCCGCTCCCTGCGCCGCTCGGAGAGTTCCCGCTGCTCGGCGAGGGCCTCGTCCGCCTGCTGCGCCAGCCTCCGGGCGTGTTCCTCCGCGGCGGTCAGCCGGGCGACCGTGGCGGCCTGGCCCTCGGCGGCCGCGTGCAGCAGACGGCTCTGGTCCATCGCCCGCTGCGGGTCCCGGGCCATCAGGAG
>NZ_JCANQV010000411.1:0-3994 GCF_059553635.1 Candidatus Streptomyces philanthi | reverse complement strand
TTCCGAGTCCGGTCGGGCCGCTGTTCCGCCGTCGGCAGAACAGCGCGGGTACTCCTCTGAAATGCGGCGATGGCTCATGATCCGCCACAAACCCCGTTCCGGCGGCAGCGTGGACGTGTCGCCGCGATGGAGCACATGACGGATCACCTCCCTCGCGCACTGAAGGGTGCCGGATCGTGATCGTTTTCTTGGTCCGGAAAAGGGAGGTGGTGCGACCGGACGGTTGCGGGGCGGGGCTCGCGGCCAACGGCCGGCAGGTCGTCGACCGCGGCTCGCGGCCGGCGGTGGCGCGCGGTGGTGCGTAGGGGGCGCGCGGGGGAGGGGTGTGCGCGATCTCGCGCCGCGAACACAACGCCAAGCCATTGTGAAGTTACACAGAGTCATGTCATGATTACTTTACGTTGATCACTCTGCGTGGAGGGCACGTGACCGACCGGGCGTGCTTCCGCACGGCCGTCGGAGCCGCCCGGTCACCCCATGCCCCTACACCTGCCACCCGATCCCTCAACGACCCGCACCACCGGCACTGCGCCCGGAACCGACGAAGGAGTTCGTGATGTCCGAATCCCCACCCCCGGGACTCTCCGCCGCCCGCGGCATCCCGCACCTCACCACCACCCCGGCCCAAGGAACCGTCCCCCGCCCCGTGCCCGCGCCGCTCCTCGCGGGCGTACGGGCCATCACCGCCGCGGACAGCTCGACCGCCGCCTTCCTCGGGTACACGGGCGGAGGCCCCCAGGCCCCGCGACCGGTCCGCAGCCGGAGCGAGTTCACCGCGGCGTTCGGGGAGGGCGCCGACGGTGGCCACCTCGCCGCCGCTGTCTCCGGCTTCTTCGCCAACGGCGGCCGGCACTGCTATGTCGTCCCGCTCGACCCCGCACTGCCACCCCTGCGGGCCCTGGCCGGCGATACGACACTCCGCACCGGGCTCGCGGGCCTGGCACGGGAACCGGTGTCCGTCGTCGCGGCCCCCGACCTGTGGCCCAAGGCCGGTGACGAGGACGGCCCCGACAGCGCCGAGTCCCTGATGGGGACTCTGTTGCGGCACTGCGCGCAGTACGGGGACCGGGTCGCCGTCCTGGACGCCCCGCCCGGTGCCGCGTCCGGCGAGCCGGCGGCCATGGTGCCGCGCCTCCCCGAGCAGGACCGCTCCTTCGGGGCGCTGTACCACCCCTGGGTCACGGTGCGAGGGCCGGACGGTTCCCCCAGAGCCGTCCCGCCGTGCGGGCATGTCGCCGGTGTCTGGGCGCGGACCGACGCCGAACGCGGGGTCCACAAGGCGCCCGCCAACGCCGTGCTGCGCGAGGTGACCGGCCTTGTCGAAGAGATCACCGACGATCTCCAGGCGCCGCTGCACGCACGGGGCGTCAACTGCCTGCGGACGTTCCCGGACCGCGGCCACCTGGTCTGGGGCGCCCGCACCCTGAGCACCACCGGGGAGTGGCGGTACCTCCACACCCGCCGTCTCGTCTGCCACATCAAGGCATCCCTCGACAGGGGCCTCACCCTGCCGGAGGACGGCACCGACGGCCAGGGGTTCCGCACCGCCGTCCAACAGGCCGTCCGCGCGTTCCTCATGGACCAGTGGCGCATCGGCGCCCTCAAGGGCAGCGTGCCCTACGAAGCGTTCCACTCGGTGTGCGACCCCACCGGCGGCACCGCCGGACCGGACACCGTGCGCTGCGACATCGGGGTGGCCCCGGCCCGCCCGGCGGAATTCGTCCGCTTCACCGTCGAACGGAAGGTGCCCCGCACCGACCCTCCGTGAACCGGCCACGGGGCCGTGGCCCGCAGTCCCGCGCGGCCCGGACTTTGGAGGAAGCGAGCCATAAGAAGAGCGGAGGCCATGGAGCCAGGAGAAGGGAGCCGTAAGGGCGGGAAGAGAGAGCCATAAGGATGCCTCCCGGTTGCCGGCCGTCCGTAGGATCGTGCGGTGCCTGCCGAGATATCCCTGACCACTGTGTCCCTGCTGTGCCTGGCCGCACTTGCCGCGGGCTGGATCGACGCCGTCGTGGGCGGTGGAGGTCTGTTGCTGCTGCCCGCTCTGCTGGTGGGTCTGCCGCACACTCCCGCCGCCTATGTGCTGGGCACCAACAAGTCCACCGCCGTTGTCGGCACCGCGGCGGCTGCCGTGACCTACGTCCGCAGGGCTCCGTTCGATGTGCGTACCGCTCTGCGCATCGGTCTCGCGGCGCTGGCCGGTTCGCTCGCCGGAGCGTTCTTCGCCGCCGGGATCGACAGTGCGGTGCTGCGGCCGCTGATCATGGTCGTACTGCTGGTGGTGCTCGCGTTCGTGCTGCTGCGCCCCGCGTTCGGGACCGCGGCCGCGTCACCGGGCGCGGTCACCCGGCGCCGTGTGGCGGCGGCGGTGCTCGTCGCCGGCCTGGGTATCGGCTTCTACGACGGGCTGATCGGGCCCGGTACCGGAGCCTTCCTGGTCGTGGCGCTCGCCGCCATCCTGCACATGGACCTGGTCTCCTCGTCCGCCACCGCCAAAGTCGTCAACGTGTGTACGAATGTGGGGGCCCTCGCGATGTTCGCCGCGCAGGGCACCGTCCTGTGGCAACTCGGCGCTCTGCTGGCCGTGTTCAACCTGGTCGGCGGGATGGTGGGCGCCCGGATGGCGCTCGAACGCGGGGCGGGGTTCGTCCGGGGCGTGCTGGTGACGGTGGTCGTGGCGCTGCTGTGCAAGCTGGCGTTCGACCAGTGGTTCGCGGGGTGAAGCCCCTGCGCGACCGCCCGGGGGAAAGGCCCTGGAGAGGGGAGTCGGCGCTCAGCCCTGGGCGGTGGCGGAGCCCGCCGGGGTGGTGCCCGTGTCCGGTACCGCGGTGACGGCCGTGAGCAGTACCGCCGCGTCCTCCACCGCGTACAGGCCGTGCCGCTCGTGCGGGATGGGGACGATCTGACCTGGGACCAGCTGGCGGTTCCCGCCGGGTGCGGTCAGCCGGACCAGGCCGCGCAGCACCTGGAGGCTCGCCGCCGGGGGAGCGTTGTGCTCCTCCAGCCGGGCCCCCGCGACCAACGCGATCACCGTCTGCCGCAGCGGCCCGTCGTGCAGGAAGAGACGCGCGCCGCGCCCGTGCGCCGAGGCATGGGCGTCGGCCAGCAGCTCACGGGCGAGGGCATGGAGATCGTCGGTCATCGTGCGGGCCTTTCCGGTGCGGACACGGGCCGGAGGCAGAGCGTTCTTCCATCCTGGCCCGCCCCGCGCCGGGCGCAAGCCGGGGCGTCCAGCGGCGCGCGAGGGCGACCCGAAGGGGTACGAGGCGGCCCGTCGGCAGGAGCCGGTCAGCCGCGCTTCGTACGATGCGCATGATCGGCAACGCTTCTGCCCATGCTGAGGACGGGGCGTCGTAAGGCCGCCCGGCCGGTGCCCCGTCCGCCCCCTGATTCCTCTCACTCGTCTCGCACCCGTCACAGCTCTGTACTCGTCACCCGCCCCCCACCGACCTCGAAGGGTGTCCGCCGTGACCGACCGTTCGCACACACCGTCCCGCCCGGCGGAGGAGCCGGTCCGCTGCCTGATCGTCATGACCACCACCGACAGCGCGCAGAAGGCCGAGCGGTTGGCGCGCGGTGCGATCGACGGAGGTTTCGCGGCCTGCGCGCAGATCAGCGCCCCGGTGACCTCGGTCTACCGCTGGCAGGGCACCGTCGAGACCGCCCAGGAACGGCAGGTTCTCTTCAAGACCACGCCCGCGGGCTACGACGCGCTGGAAGCCCATCTGCACGAGGCCCACGACTACGACACCCCCGAGATCATCGCCATCCCCGTCGTACGGGGCGCCCCCGGATACCTGGACTGGGTGGAAAAGGAGACGCGCTGACATGCGACGCATCGGCTTCCGGCTCACCGGGGCACGCCGCGCCGGGGAGCGGCGGCGGACATGGGGGCGGCGGGGAGCGGCCGCGTTCGGGCTGCTGGCCTGTCTGGCGACGGCCGCGGCGGGCCGCGCGGTACAGGAGACTGCCGGGGTCAACTCGGAGGAAGGTG
>NZ_JCANQV010000410.1:0-4006 GCF_059553635.1 Candidatus Streptomyces philanthi | reverse complement strand
ACTCCGCGGCACACGGCCACGCGCTGGTGGTCGACGCCGAGGACACCTTCACCGCGATGCTGGCGCATCTGCTGCGCACCTCGGGTCTGGAGGTGACGGTGCGGCGGTACGACGAGCCGGGGCTGCGGGAGGCGGTACGGGCGCACGACGGCCCGGTGGTGCTGGGCCCCGGGCCGGGCGACCCCCGTGACGCGGCCGATCCCAAGATGCGGCTGCTGCGTTCCCTGGCCGCCGAGCTGATCGCCGGGCGTCCGCTCGGGTCCGAGGGGGCGCACGGGGGACGCGCGGGGCGGACGGTGATCGGGGTGTGCCTGGGGCACGAGCTGATCGCGGCGGAGCTGGGTCTGGAGATCGTCCGCAAGACGGTGCCGTTCCAGGGCGCGCAGGAGCGGATCGACTTCTTCGGTCGGCCGGAGACGGTCGGCTTCTACAACACCTTCACCGCCCGCTGCGACGACGCGACCGCGGAGGAACTGGCCCTGCACCGGATCGGGTTGAGCCGGGACGCGGCGACCGGCGAGGTGCACGCGCTGCGCGGTCCCGGGTTCGCGGGGGTGCAGTTCCACCCGGAGTCGGTGCTGACGCTGGACGGCACCGGGATCATCGCGCGGTTGCTGGCCGGCGTCCTGGTGTGACGAGGGTGTTCTCCCCGGTGCGGCCGGCCAGGTAGTCCTCGGTGTTGGCGACGGTGGCGTCGACGATCTGGCCGACCGCGTCCTCGGTGAAGTACGCCTGGTGGGAGGTGACCACGACATTGCCGAAGGTCATCAGGCGGGCGAAGGTGTCGTCCTGGACGATCTCCAGGGACCGGTCGAAGAAGAACAGCCCGGTCTCCTCCTCGTAGACGTCCAGGCCGACGCCGGAGAGCCGGCCGGCCTTGAGGGTCTCGACGAGGGCGGCGGTGTCGACGAGTCCGCCGCGGCTGGAGTTGACCAGGATCGCGTCGTCCTTCATCGCGGCCAGTGCCTCGGCATCGACGAGATGGCGGGTCTCGGGCACCAGCGGGACGTGCAGGCTGATCAGGTCGGACTCGGCGAACAGCCGGGCCCGGTCGGCGTAGCGCATGCCGAGCGCGGTGCAGGCGGGGTTCTCGGCGATGTCCCAGCCGAGCAGGTTCATGCCGAAGCCGTGGGCGATCCGGGTGAACGCCTCGCCGATCTTGCCGGTGCCGATCACGCCCGCGGTGCGTCCGCGCAGGTCGCGGCCCATGAGGCCGTCCAGCCGGAAGTCGAAGGAGCGGGTGCGCTGGGCGGCGCGGACCAGCCGGCGGTTGACGGCCAGGGCGAGCGCCCAGGCGAATTCGGCGACCGCGTACGGGGAGTAGTGGGAGACCCGGCTGATCGTCATGCCGAGGTCGGCGGCGGCCTGGAGGTCGATGTTGTTGTAGCCGGTGGACCGCTGGGCGATCATCTTGGTGCCGCCGGCCGCGAGGGACTGGAGCACCTCGGCGTCCAGGTCGCAGTTGACGCTGGCGCAGACGATCTCGTAACCGGCGGCGATGGGGGCGGTGTCGCGGTCGAGGAAGACGTCCAGGCAGCGGATCTGGTGCCGTCCGGCGAAGGCCCTCTCCAGCAGCGGTCGCTCATCGGTCTGCACCCCGAATGCCACGATTTCCACGCTTGCTCCCGTCATGAGTGCCAAGTCCGGCAAGCGGCCTTGGTCCACCTATGGGCTCAGGCCGAATATACGGCCGCCGACGCGACGGTGCCGTCCGGACGGCGGACGCGGTCACGGACGGCACCGGGGGCGCGGGGCTCAGCCGAAGAAGACGCCCGCCTCCGCGTAGAGCGCCGGGTCGACGGTCTTCAGCCGCGCGGTCGCCTCGGCCAGCGGCACCCGGACGATGTCGGTGCCGCGCAGCGCGACCATCTTGCCGGTGTCGCCGTCGCGCACCGCGTCGATGGCGTGCAGCCCGAACCGGGTGGCCAGCCAGCGGTCGAAGGCGCTGGGCGTACCGCCGCGCTGGGTGTGGCCGAGGACCGTCGTCCGCGCCTCCTTCCCGGTCCGCCGCTCGATCTCCTTGGCCAGCCACTCCCCCACCCCGGACAGCCGTACGTGCCCGAAGGAGTCGGTGGACCCGTCCTTGAGCACCATCTCGCCGTCCTTGGGCATCGCGCCCTCGGCGACGACCACGATGGGGGCGTAGCGGACCCGGAAGCGGGACTCGATCCAGGCGCAGACCTGCCCGACGTCGAAGCGCTGCTCGGGGATGAGGATGACGTTGGCGCCGCCGGCCAGGCCCGCGTGCAGCGCGATCCACCCGGCGTGCCGGCCCATCACCTCGACGACCAGGACCCGCATGTGTGACTCGGCGGTGGTGTGCAGCCGGTCGATGGCCTCGGTGGCGACGCCGACGGCGGTGTCGAAGCCGAAGGTGTAGTCGGTGGCCGAGAGGTCGTTGTCGATGGTCTTGGGGACACCGACGCAGGGGATGGCGTACTCGTCGTGGAGCCGGGCGGCGACGCCGAGGGTGTCCTCGCCGCCGATGGCGATGAGCGCGCCGACCTCCTCCTTGGCGAGGGTCTCCTTGATGCGCCGTACGCCGTTCGCGGCGGAGAAGGGGTTGGTCCGCGAGGAGCCCAGGATCGTGCCGCCGCGGGGCAGGATGCCGCGGACGGCGGGGATGCCCAGCGGGACGGTGACGCCCTCCAGCGGTCCGCGCCAGCCGTCCCGGAAGCCGACGAAGTCGTACCCGTACTCCTGGGTGCCCTTGCGTACGGCGGCCCTGATCACCGCGTTCAGACCGGGGCAGTCACCGCCGCCGGTCAGCACTCCGACCCGCATCGCTCTCACCTATGTCCCGTCAGGGGCCGCGCGCGGCTCGGCGCGCGGCCACGGATGAACCGACGCGGCCACGCTAAGGGTGACGTGGGTCACTCCGGGACGGGTCGACCGCCAACTCACCCGGGAGGCCGGTGACTTGGGACCAGATGTTCACCCGTACGAGCGTCCGGGCGGTCCAGGGCCCGCCACCGGACCCCCACCCGCCTCACGACGGGCCCTACGCCTCGTCCAGCCCGCGCTCTATCGCGTAGCGGACCAGCTCGACGCGGTTGTGCAGCTGGAGCTTGCCGAGGGTGTTCTGGACGTGGTTCTGCACCGTGCGGTGCGAGATGACCAGCCGCTCGGCGATCTGCTTGTACGACAGTCCCTTGGCGACCAGCCGCAGGACCTCGGTCTCCCGCTCCGTCAGCCGCGGGGCGTCCGGTCCGCCGGGGGCCGCGGGGGCCGGTTCGCCGGCCAGCCTGCGGTACTCGCCCAGCACCAGACCGGCCAGGCCCGGGGTGAACACCGCGTCGCCCTCGGCCGTCCGGCGCACCGCGTCCACCAGTTCCCCGGTGCTCGCCGACTTCACCAGATAGCCGGTGGCGCCGGACTTCACCGCCTCCAGCACATCGGCGTGCTCCCCGCTCGCGGAGAGCACCAGCACCCGCAACGCGCTCTCGCCGCCGACCAGTTCCTTGCACACCTCGACACCGGGCAGCCCCGGCAGATTGAGGTCCAGCACCAGGACGTCGGGCGCCGCGGCCCGTGCCCTGCGCACCGCCTGCGGCCCGTCCCCGGCCGTCGCCACCACCTCGAACCCGGCCGCCGCCAGGTCCCGGGCGACCGCGTCGCGCCACATCGGGTGGTCGTCGACCACCATCACCTTCACGGCCTGCCGCGTGTCCGCGCTCATCGTTCCCCCCGCTCTCCGCCCCGGGGGCGTACCCCCTTGGGGACCGTCAACTCCACTTCCGTGCCCTGGCCCGGGACCGAGACCCACGCGGCGCTGCCGCCCAGGTCCCGCAGGCGGCCGCGGATCGACAGGGCGGCACCGAGGCGGCCCTCGCGCTCGGCGTCGGCGAGCCGCCCCTCGGGGATGCCGGGGCCGTCGTCACGCACCGTCACCAGCACCGCGTCCGGTTCGTCCTCCACCAGGATCCACGCGCGGGCTCCCGCCCCCGCGTGCACCCGCACATTGTCCAACGCGGCACCGACAGCGGCCGCCAGCTCCGCCGCGGCC
>NZ_JCANQV010000409.1:0-4024 GCF_059553635.1 Candidatus Streptomyces philanthi | reverse complement strand
CCCCGACGGCCCCGGAACACCGGACACCACCGACGGCACCACCACCCCCGGCACCCGCGCCGCCCCCACCGGCCCCGCCGCCCCCTCCATCGACGCCCTCTCCGTCCACGACATCCTCGGCACCATCCCCGCCCTCGTCGCCGTCGTCTACGGCCCCGAGCACCGCATCGCCTACGTCAACGCCGCCTACGCCACCGTCTTCGGCCCCCGCCCCGCCGGCCGCACCGCCCGCGAGGCCCTCCCCGAACTCGACGAACTCGGCCTGCTCCCCCTCATGGACCAGGTCCTGCGCAGCGGCCGCCCCCGTACGGTCAAGTCCCGCCGGGTACGCGCCTGCGCCACCGACGGCGCCCGCGACCGCTACTACACCTTCACCTGCGCCCCCATCGAGGTCGCCGCCAGCGGCCCCGCCCCCGACCCCGAGGTCGCCTGCGTCGCCCCGCACCCCGGCGTCCTCGTCTTCGGCGCCGAGGTCACCGACCAGATCGAGTCCGCCGAACGCCTCCGCGTCAGCGAGGCCCTCCAGCGCGAGGCCGCCGTCACCCTCCAGCGCTCCCTGCTGCCCCAGGAACTGGAACAGCCCGACGACCTCCGCGTCGCCGCCACCTACCGCCCCGGCGGCACCGACGCCGCGGTCGGCGGCGACTGGTACGACGTGATCACCCTCGGCGCCGGCCGCACCGCCCTGGTCATCGGCGACGTCATGGGCCGCGGAGTCCGCGCCGCCGCCGTCATGGGCCAGCTGCGCACCGCCGTCCGCGCCTACGCCCGCCTCGACCTCCCGCCGCACGAGGTCCTCCAGCTCCTCGACGGCCTCGCCGCCGAGATCGACCCCAGCCAGATCGCCACCTGCGTCTACGCCGTCCACGACCCGAACGAGGGCCGCCTGGTCTACGCCTCGGCGGGCCACCTCCCCATCCTCGTCCGCGACCCCGACGGCGTCGTCCACCGCGCCGGCGAACCGACCGGCCCGCCCCTGGGCACCGGCGGCTGGCAGCACACCTCCGCCTCCCTCCCCTTCGGCCCCGGATGCGGCGCCGTCCTCTACACCGACGGCCTCGTCGAACGCCGCGACAAGGACATCGACGACGGCGTCGAGGCCCTGGAGGCCGCGTTCGCCGGCGCCGACGGAGCCCCCGACATCGTCTGCGACCGCCTGCTGCGCTCCCTCGGCATCACCGCCACGCACGACGACGACGTCGCCGTCCTCGTCCTCCAGCACCCCCACCGCACCGGCCACGACGCCGAGCTGTTCCACAACGCCGTCCTCGAACTCCACGGCGGTACGGAGGCCGCCCCGCGCGCCCGCGCCTTCGCCTCCGGAGTCCTCGCGTCCTGGCGCTTCCCGCCCGAGCTGCGCGACCACGGCGTCCTCGCCGCCAGCGAACTGGTCGCCAACTCCCTCCTCCACGGCACCCCGCCCATGCGGCTGCGCCTGCGCCGTACGGACCGCCGGCTGATCGTCGAGGTCACCGACGGCGACGACCACCTCCCGCGCCGCCGCACCGCGGAACCCGCCGACGAAGCGGGCCGCGGCATCGCGATCGTCGCCAGCCTGGCCTCCTCCTGGGGCGCCCGCCACACACCGGGCGGCGGCAAGGCCGTCTGGTGCGAATTCGTCCTGCCGACGCCACCGGGCCGCACGCCGCGCTGAACACGCAGCGGGTCCCGCGGTCGTACGACCGCGGGACCCGCTCACTCCTGATCAACCGTGGCGGCTCAGGCGGCCACCGGCTCCCGCGCCGGGACCGGTTCCCGCGCGGCGGCCGCGTCCCGCGCCGCACGCTGCGGATTCTCCTGCGCCGGCGTCAGCATCCGCCCCAGCCGAAGCGCCAGCACCGTGATCCCCAGCGCGCACACCACCAGCATCGCGATGTACAGCACCGGCATCCCGTGCCCCACCATCAGCGCGCCCACCGCCGGACCGATGGCCAGCGCCAGCTGCTTGACCAGCGCGAACGCCGAGTTGTACTGCCCGATCAGCCGCGCCGGCGCCAGATCGGCCACCAGCGGCGCCACCGTCGGCGACAGCAGCGACTCACCGAAACCGAAGAGGACGTACGTCGAGATCAGCAGCGTCGTGGCGAGCGCCGGCGCGCCCGGCACCAGCCCCGACAGCCCGGCCGCGATCCACGCCACCGTCCAGATCAGCCCGACCAGTGCCATCACCCGGCTGCGCCGCCGCTTCTCCACCAGCTTGAGCACCACGAACTGCGCCACCACGATCGCCGCGGTGTTGGCCGCCAGCGCGATGCCCAGCGTGGCCGGAGCGATCCGGGTGACGTCCGTGGCGTACGCGGCGAGCCCCGACTCGAACTGCCCGTAGCAGGCGAAGAACAGCACGAACCCCAGCACGCACAGCCACACCATCCGACGGTCGGACAGCAGCGACCGCCACGCGCCCTGGGGACGCTCCCCGGTCGGCACCGCGTCCTCGACCTTCGGCGCGCCCGGCAGCCGTACGGTCGCCACCGCCACGCCGAGCACCAGGAACATCGCCGCCTCGATCATGAACAGCCGGACGAAGCTCGACGCGTGCGCCGGGTCGACCAGCAGCCCGCCGACCAGACCGCCGATGCCCAGCCCCAGGTTGTTGAGGAAGAACTGGGTGGCGAACGCCCGTGACCGGGTGACCGTCGTCGAGCACCACACGATCATCGTCGCCAGCGCCGGCTGGATCACCGCGATCCCCGCACCGAGCGCGACGGCGGAGGCGATCGCCATCGGCTCGCTGCTGGACAGCCCCATGCTCAGGGCACCCGCCGCGGCCGTGACCGTACCGACGACGGCCACCGGCAGCGGCCCGCGCCGGTCGATGGCGCGGCCGGTCAGCGGCAGCACCACCAGCGCGGAGACGGCGAGCATCGCGAGCACCACACCCGCGGTACTCGCTCCGAGGTCCCGCACCTTCGCCACATAGACGTAGAGATACGGAACCGTGAAGCCGTTGCCGAACGCGCTCAGCGCGTTCCCGAGCTGGATCCGGCGCAACGCGGCGCCCATCGCGGTGGTCACACTCACCTACCTAGGTCGGATCGAGGACGATCAGAAGCTGAAAAAGGCGAACAAAGTGCCCATACGCTCGACAAAGACGCACCCGAGGCATGCGTGACGGACGACAGGGCACCCCAGAGCCGGGACGGCATGCGAAAGCCCCCCGCCGTCCTCGGGGGTGAGAGAGGAGACCGGTGTCGCCGGAGCCTTAAGGCCCGGTCCGGACTGTCTCGCCCTGAAGACTTCAACTCTAAAGTTCGAAGCTAAAGGCTACATGGTGAAGGACTTCAACGCCAATGAGTTCCATGCCATACTGCGCGGCATGCCTGAGACCTCAGAAGCGGCCGGCACCCCCGCGGAGCCGAGCCTTGAGGAACAGATCGCGGCCTACCAGCGCGAGTTCCAAGACCTTGACCCCCAGGTGGAGCAGGTCGTTTCCGCACTTCAGCGGCTCAACCGCCGGATGAACGTCGCCTACGGGCGCCAGACGGCCACCCTCGGCATGAGCAACGCCGAATGGGAGGTCCTCAAGGCCCTCGTCCTGTCCGGCAGCCCCTACCGCATGGGTCCCGGCGAACTCGCCAAGCGCCTCGGCCTCACCCCGGCCGCCATGACCCACCGCATCGACCGCATGGCGAGCGAGGGCCTGGTCACCCGCGAACGCGACGAGAACAACCGCGTCCGCGTCATCGTCGAGCTGACGCACGAGGGCCGGGAGAAGTGGCTGGCCGCGATGCGCCTGGCCGTCGTCTTCGAGGAGGAGCTCCTCCAGGACCTCTCCGGCGAGGAGCGGCGCGTCCTGGGCGAGGTCCTCTCCCGCCTGCTCCGCCGCGTCGAGGACACCCCGTCGAACGCCGGCGGACGCTCCACCGACCCCTCCTGATCCCTGTGAGGCGTACGGAGGGCCGTGGTTGACATGCGTCCTCCTGATACGTAAGGTTCTCCGAGTTGCCGCACGACCGACAGGTTCCGCGGTGACTCTCCCGCCGCTTCGCGGCACACCACTACTGCACGGCCCCTCAACGGGAAA
>NZ_JCANQV010000408.1:0-4056 GCF_059553635.1 Candidatus Streptomyces philanthi | reverse complement strand
CCGCGGTCCAGCAGCCCGGCGACGAGCGCGACGGCGAGGCCGGCCGCGGCGAGGACGGCGCCGACGAGGGTCGGGGAGGTCCAGCCCCAGCCCGCCGAGAGGGCCAGGCCGCCGACCCAGGCACCGCCCGCGTTGGCCAGGTTGAACGCGGACTGGTTGGAGGCGGCGGCCAGGGTGGGGGCCTGCCGCGCCTTGTCCATGACCAGCATCTGGAGCGGGGTGGTGGTCATGAAGCCGACGGCGCCGATGAGGACGACGGTGACCAGCGCGGCCCAGGTGTGGTGGGCGGTGAAGCGGAAGGCGGCCAGGACGACGGCGAGCGCGGCCAGCGAGCCGTACAGGGTGGGCCGCAGGGCGCGGTCGGTGAGGGGCCCCGCGGCGAGGGCGCCGAGGGTCATCCCGATGCCGAAGAGGGCGAGGACGCCCGTCACGGAGGTCTGGGACAGGCCGGTGACCTTGGTCATCGTCGAGGCGAGATAGCTGTAGACGGCGAAGACCCCGGCGAAGCCGAAGACGGTGGTGAGCAGGCCGAGCAGGACCTGCCGGTCGCGCAGGGCGCGCAGTTCGCCGCGCAGGCCGGTGTGCGCGCCGGCGGGCAGTGGCGGGACGAGCCGGGCGAGGGAGGCCATGGCGACCAGCCCGATGCCGGCGACGACGAGGAAGGTGGCGCGCCAGCCGAGGTGCTGGCCGAGCAGGGTGGCGGCGGGGACGCCGACGATGTTGGCGACGGTGAGGCCGAGGAACATCGTGGCCACCGCGCGTGCCTGCCGTCCCTCGCGCACCAGGCGGGCGGCGACCACCGCGCCGACACCGAAGAACGCGCCGTGCGGCAGCCCGGCGAGCAGCCGCCCGGCGATCAGCAGGCCGAAGGTCGGGGCGAGGGCCGAGGCGAGGTTGCCGACGGTGAAGACGGCCATCAGGGCGACCAGCATCGGCCTGCGGGGGAGGCGGGAGCCGAGGGCGGTCAGCAGCGGGGCCCCGATGACGACGCCGAGGGCGTAGGCGGAGACGAGGTAGCCGGCGGTGGGCACGGAGAGGCCCAGATCGTCCGCGACGTTGGGCAGCAGGCCCATCATCACGAATTCCGTGGTGCCGATACCGAAGGCCGAGATCGCGAGCGCGAGCAGAGCCAAGGGCATGAGAGACCTTTCGGGGGAACGCGCGTGGCGCACCGGCGGGGCGCGGGGCGTACGCGGGCAGCGGGACGTCCGTAAGTTCTGATACGGAACAAAGTCTCTCAGGCGGAGTATTCCGGCCCGCGAACGGGAGGTGACGGCCGCGGTGCCGGACCGCTCCGAAGATTTCCGCAGCGCACGAATAATCTCGGTGCGACCACGGAGGGCGGCCGGCCGGGCCTGTCGCGGGGGCCCACTGGGCGCGTACCGCCGTACGTGGTCAGTCAGGGGTGGCTGGGGGCGGGGCGGAACCGGTGAGGGTGTCGAGTTGGGCGGCGAGGGCGGGGTGGGCGGTGGTCAGGTGGGGGCGGGTGGCGTTGAGGGGGTGGACGAGGGTGGCGGGGTCGTCGTGGCCGAGGGCCGCGTGGAGTTGGCTGACCGGGAGGCCGGCCGCCGCGGGGAGGTCGGTGAGGGCGGTGATCTGGCCGGCGATGCGGCGCAGGTCGGCGGCGTTGCGGCGGGCCCAGACGGCGACGGTGCGTTCAGCGGCGCGGCGTTCGCGGGTGGCCTGGACGCGTTGTTCGCCGGTGGTTCCGGCGGGCCCGGGGCGGTTGCGCAGGTAGCGGCGTTCGGCGGCCTGGCGGCTGGCGACCCCGAGGGGGTGGGCGAGGTCGGCCCAGCTGGCGCCCGCGTGACGGGCCGCTTCGATCAGGCCGGTTTCCCAGCCGGTGAGCTGCTCGCGGATCTGCCGCAGCAGGAGCAGGGAGGCCAGGGCCTGTTCCGGCCCGGGGCCCGCATCGGCGGTTTCGGGGGCCTTGTGCTGGGCGGCACGCAGGGCTTCGTCCATGGCTTCCAGGGCCGTCGCGGCGGCGAGGAACGAGGCCGGGCTCCGGGTGTGGGTGCTGGAAGAGTCCGGCTGGCGGGCCGCTGTCATGAGCACCTTCCTCGCACTGTCGTCATTTCGACGACACATCGTTTGTCATCCATTGGATGACATGTTACAACAGTTTCCGTGAGGCGCATTGGCAGTAACTGCCCGAACCTGCTGGAGGTGTTCCGTGATGTTGATGCGCACTGACCCCTTCCGTGAGCTCGACCGGCTGGCTCAGCAGCTGATGGGCCAGGGCACCTGGTCGCAGCCTGCCGCGATGGCGATGGACGCCTACCGCGAAGGTGACGAGTACGTGGTGGCCTTCGACCTTCCCGGCGTCAGCGCGGAGGCGATCGACATCGATGTCGAACGAAACATGCTGACCGTCAAGGCCGAGCGCCGGCCCGTGGCGAAGGCCGACGACGTGCAGATGGAGCTGTCGGAGCGGCCACTGGGCGTCTTCTCCCGCCAGATCGTGCTGGCCGACACACTGGACACCGAGCACATCAAGGCCGCCTACGAAGCCGGAGTGCTCACCCTTCGCATCCCGATCGCCGAACGCGCCAAGCCCCGCAAGATCACCGTCGGCGGGGAGTCCTCCCACAAGGAGATCTCCGGCTGAGCGGAGCGGCCCGAGCCGGACAGTGGCGGAGGGCGGGCACCTGATCTCCCTCTCACCCGTCCTCCGCACCCACTGGACCCGAGAAGGGGGCGACCGACGTGACCCTGCGCTGGGAAGCGTTCCTCGACCATGTCAAGGAACGCGGCGAGTACGACAGCCGGCAGGAAGCCGAACGCGCAGCCCGCGTGGTGCTTGCCCTGCTGGGCGCGCACCTGGTGGGCGAGGTGCGCGCCCAACTGGCGGCGAGCCTGCCGGAAGACTTCGCCCTGATCCTGCTCAACCCGCTGCAAAGCGCCGAGCCGCTGTCACCGGAGCGGTTCGTGCGGGCGACGGCGGCCTGGATCGAAGGGGCCACCGACCAGACCGCGGCCTGGGACGTCAGTGCCGTCCTCAGCACGGCCGCCGACGCGGCCGGCGAGGACCTGCTCCAGCAGATCCTGCTCCAGCTTCCCGCGGGCTACGACCTGCTCTTCGGCCGCCCCCAGCCCACCTGACCTCCCGCACAGCCGGTGTCCGCACGCCGGCACCGCCACCTCAGCACCAGAAAGGCGAACACCACAGTGACCTCCGATCAGCGTGCACCACTCCAGCAACCGCTCGCGATGACGTACCAGCAGCTGCTGGAGAAGGTCCGCTACGAAGGCGCCTACCCCACCCGGGAACGGGCCGAGCAAGCCGTCCGCCTGGTCCTCGCAGGACTCGGACGCCAGCTGACAGGCGACGAACGCGTCGAACTGGCCGCCCGCCTGCCGTTCGAAGCCGCACGCACCCTCACCGCACAGGTCCCCGACACCCAGCCCCTCACCGGCTGGGCATTCGTCAAGGACCTCAGCACCCGCACCAGCGCCACCCTGGCCACCACCCGCTGGGACGCCGGCTCCGTCCTCGCCGCCGTCGCCACCCTGGCCGGCCCCGACCTCCTCACCCGCATCCTGAGCCAGCTCCCATCCGGCTACGCGCTGCTGTTCGGCCGAGCCGAACTCACCCCAGCCGCATAGGCGGCCCGTGTCCTTGCGGCACCACAGCACGGGGACCGCGCGAGCCGGGAGGACCGGCCGACCGCGCGGACCCACCAGGTACAGGCCGAGAGCGCCGGACCTCAGACGTGACTGCACCCGTTGACGTGCTCCCTGGCCTAAAGTCCAGGGATTCCGGCCTGGGTCGTCCGACCCTTCCGGGGGCTTCCTGCTTCACCGCGCTGTGCCGGGACTTTCGTCCTGGTCTTACCGGCGCTCCACGAGGCGTTTGGCGTCTCCGCCCGTCCGGCGGCGACGATTCGGCGTCCTTCGACCAGGACGTTGCGGGCTGCGTTGTGGTCGCGGTCGTGCACGGTGCCGCATTCGCCGCACGTCCACTGCCGGACGTGCAGGGGCTTGGGGCCGTCCCGGAACCCGCAGGCCGAGCAGACCTGCGAGGACGGGAAGGCCCGGCCCACCTTGGCGAAGGTA
>NZ_JCANQV010000407.1:0-4063 GCF_059553635.1 Candidatus Streptomyces philanthi | reverse complement strand
CGGGCGCCCGACGCGCCAGGAGGAGCAGCGATGCCCGAGCCCACGCCTGTCCCCGCCGAGCAGCTGCGGTTCGCGCTGCCGCCGCGCTACGACACGGCCGCCGAGGAGCGGCGCCACCGCAAGGAACGCCTCGCCGCCGCGCTGCGCGTCCTGGGACACCACGGGCACGAGGAGGGCGTCGCCGGCCTGGTCACCGTCCGCGACCCCGAGTCCGGCGACCACTGCTGGGCCAACCCCTTCGGGGTGCCCTTCGCCCACGCCACCGTCAGCGACCTGGTCCTCGTCAACGGGGAGGGCCGGGTCGTCGAGGGCCGCCACCACGTCAACCAGGCGGCCTTCGCCCTCCACGCCCAGATCCACCGGGCCCGCCCGGACGTCGTCGCCGTCGTCCACACCCCCTCGGAGTACGGGCGCGCGCTGGCGGCGCTCGGCGAGCCCCTGCGCCCGCTCACCGAGGACGCCTGCGCCTTCTACGAGGCGCACACCGTCCACGGCGCGTACACCGGGGTGGTGGTGGACGCGGAGCAGGGACGGCGGGTGGCGGACACCCTCGGCGGGCACAAGGCCGTCGTCCTGCGCCACCGCGGACTGCTCACCGTCGGCGGCACGGTGGACGCGGCGGCCTGGTGGTTCCTCGCGATGGAACGCGCCTGCAAGGTCCAGCTCACCGCGCGGGCGGCCGGCACACCGGTACCGATCGCCCATGACGACGCGCTACGCACCCGCGAGCAGCTCGGCGGCGACCTGGTGGCATGGATCAACTACCAGCCGCTGTACCGGAAGATCACCCGGAGCGAACCGGACCTGTTCGAGTAGGCGCCAGGACCTAGGGCGCCGAGTAGGTGGAAACGGTGACCGTACGGCACAATTCCCGTTCACCGATGATGTGTTGGGGAACGCGCCGCGTCCGGCGAGGTGCCGTGGCGTGGTGAGTGGCGGGCGGTAGTGACGTGGCAGCGGATACGGCGGACGGCGTCGGCGCGGACGGCCGGTGCGGACGATGCGGAAGGGACGGGCACCGCGAGGCAGTCGCCGCGTTCGTGGCGCTGCGCGAGGAGTTCGCGGCCGGGCGCGGCGTACCGTCCGCCCTCGCGCGCTCCGCGGGAGCCGCGCGCCAATGGGTCTCCGACGAACTCACCCTCTCCGCCCGGACGGTGGCCGAACGCTCCACCGCCGGAGCGGGCGCCTGGCGCGCCGCCGTGTGCCGGGGTACCTGGTGGGTCCTGTGGGGCGGTGTCGTCGTCCTGCTGCTGGCCGAGGCGCTGACCGCGCTCGGGACGGGGTGGACGACGGGCCGCACGGCCGCGCTGGCCGCCGCCGTGGTGACGGCCGGCGCCCTGTCGGCGGTCGCGTGGCAGCACCGGGCGCACGGCGGGGTGCTCGCCCCGCTGACCGGCGAGGACGGGCGGCTCTCCACCTCGCGCACGGTCGCCGGGCTCTGGCTGGCGGCGGCCGGGTACACGGTGCTGGTCGCGGTGGCGCGCGGGGTGCTCGGCGCGGCACCGGGAGCGGTGCCCTTCGGCGCGGCGGCCCCGCCGCTGCTGGTGCTGGGCGTGGTCCTCGCGGTCGCGGTGCTGGCCCGGGTGGTGGTCACCGTCCGCGTCCGGTCGGGCAGGGTGCAGAAGCTGCCCGCCGAACACCCGCGCGCCGCCGACCTGTTGGCGGACGACGCGGGACGCGGCAGCCTCGCCGACGCCCAGTACGTGGGCGTGAACGCGGCGGTGCTGGCCTCGGCGCTCGCCGCGAGCGCGTGGCGGCCCGCCGAACTGCCGCCGCTGTCCTGGGGGACGGCGCTGCTGGTGGTCCTCTCCGCGGGCGGCTATCTGGCCGGGAAATGCGCCGAGGGCGGCCGCCCGGCGATCCTCTCCGTCGTACGGGCCCGCGAACCGGGCACCCTCGCCGCACCGGTCCGCCCCGGCGACGACATCGAGATCCGCGGCACCGGCTTCGTCCCGCCGGGCGCCGGGTCCCCGGACCGGCTGGCCCGGACGGTCGTACGGATCGGCGCGGTGTACGTCCCGGTCCCGCTGGTCCCGGTCGCGGGCGGCTTCGCCAACCCGTCGGACGGCCTGCTGACGGTGCCGGTACCGGCCGACGTCGAACCGGGCCGCGTCGAGGTCCGCGTGATCACGGCGGCGGGGGTGGAGACGGGGGCGTACGTGATCGACGTGCGGGAGTGAGGTGGGGGGCGGGCGCCGTTCACAGTGGCGGGTGGGGCCTGCCCGGTCGGGGCGGCTGCCGCTCGCTCCGTATCGCCCCGCCCGGCCGACCCCCGCACCTCACCCGGAGGAACACCGCGCCACGCCCGGAGGAACGTCGCGCGGCCCCGGGCCGGGTCCCTCCCGTCAGGGGCCGGGCGGGGGCACAATCGTGCGCCCGACGGCTACGAGAGGCGGAGTCATGGTGCACGCGGAACGTATGACCGGTGTCGGTGAGGCGCGGCCGGGCGGTCCCGGTACGGGGCCGCGGGCGGCGATGGCGCGCCACGCCCTGCTGCCGCTGCGGGCCTTCCTCGGGGTCACGTTCGTCTACGCGGGGCTCGACAAGCTGCTGGACCCCGCGTTCCTCGCGGCCCACGGCCCCGGTTCGCTCGGCGACCAGCTGCGGCAGCTGCACGGCACCGCGGGCCTGCCCCGGCTGGTCGACCTGGCGCTGACCAGCCCCGTCGGCTTCGGGTACGCCATCGCGCTCGGCGAACTGGCCGTCGGACTCGGCACCCTCGTCGGCCTGTACGCGCGGGTGGCGGCCCTGGGCGGCGCCCTGCTGTCCCTGACGCTCTGGCTCACCGTCAGCTGGCCCGTCACGCCCTACTACTACGGCAACGACCTGATCTATCTGATGGCCTGGCTCCCTCTCGTCCTGGCCGGCGCCCCCGCGTTCTCGCTGGACGCCGTGCTGGCGCTCCGCCGCGACCGGTACGGGCGGCGCATCCTCGGATGATGGCGTGAGCGGGTCTCACGGTGGGGAGTGCGTATCGCTTCCGGGGGTGGTTCTCCGCGTGGCGGCAGGCTCCCGCCGGTGGCGCGCTTCCTGCGACGGGGGTGTACACGGCAGGGCCCGGAGGCGGATCTCCGTCCGGCCGCGCGAGAGTCCCTTACGGCGGGGTGTGCGCCCCCGACCCCGGAGGCGGATCATCGGCTGCCCGCCCGAGCCCCCTCACCACGGCGGCGTACGCCCCCAGCCCCGAGACGGATCTCCAACCGCCCGCCCGAGCCCCCTTACGACGGCGGCGTGCGCCGCCTCCGGGCGATGGCCCACGCGGCGGCCGTGACCCCGGACGCGAGCAGACCGGCCGGGACGGCGGCGAGGAGCCAGGGGCCGGGGGCGTGCCAGAGGCCGAGGGCGTCGAGGCCGTAGCCGGTGCCGACGGCGAGGGCGGCGAGCCCGGAGACCAGACGCGCGGGTTCGACGGGATGGCGCTTCACCGGGCGTCGCCCCCCGGACCCGCCTCCGCGGGGAGTACCTCCACCTGCCCGGCGCCGACCTGGAGATCCAGTACGAGCGCGCCGCGCGGCTTCTCGCCGTCCTTGAGGCCCTCGGCGGGCAGGATCGCGGTCGTGGGCGGCGCCTCGGAGAGGTTCATCTGGTTGATGTTCCGGTCGGGCAGCCGCACGCCGCCCATGCGCACGGAGGCGTGCACGGTCGTCGTCACGCCCTTCGGGAGGCGGACCTCCAGACGGCCGAGGCCGACCCGGGCGCCGGTGTGCACCGTACGGCCGTCCGTGACGCGCAGCGCGCTCAGGTCCAGTACGCCCTCACCGGAGCCGATCGCGTACTGCGGCCGTACGGAGCCGACCGCCTCGGGCGCCCACTGGGAGTGCCGCCATTCGGTGGTGAGGTCGTCGGGCAGCGTGCTCACGCCCGCCAGCAACGCGGTGGTGAGGACGACCAGGAACACCGTGCCGCCGCCCGTCCGCCCCCACCAGGCGCTGACCGCGAGGGCGAGACCGAGGACGACCAGCGCGGCGGCGAACGCGGCCTGCAACGCCGATGTGAGCGTCCCGTACCGCTCCACGGCGAGCCCGGTACCCGTCCCGCACAGCACGGCCAGCAGGAACGCCCA
>NZ_JCANQV010000406.1:0-4073 GCF_059553635.1 Candidatus Streptomyces philanthi | reverse complement strand
GGCACGAGGGGGCCGGCCGGTCGCGGGACGGCGCTGCTCCGGGCGGCCGGGGTGACCCGGGCCGCCTACGAGGCGCTGCGGAGAAGGCCGCCGGGCGGCGCCGTCCCGCGACCGGCCGTCCCCATCGTGCCCCTCCCCTCGTCCGCCCGCGCCGCCCGTCAGCGTCCGGCGCGGGCCGTCTCCAGCAGTTCCTCGGCGTGGGCGCGGGCCGTTTCGGAGTCGTCCTGCCCGGCGAGCATCCGCGACAGTTCGCGGACGCGGTCCTCGCCCTCCAGGACGGTGACGCCGCTGCGGGTGACGGAGCCGTCGTGGGTCTTCTCGACCAGCAGCTGCCGGTCGGCGAACGCCGCGACCTGCGGCAGATGCGTGACGACGACGACCTGCGCCGACTTCGCCAGCCGCGCCAGCCGCCTGCCGACCTCGACCGCCGCCCGGCCGCCGACCCCCGCGTCGACCTCGTCGAACAGATAGGTCGGTACGGGGTCGGAGCCCGCGAAGACGACCTCCACGGCGAGCATGACCCGGGAGAGTTCACCGCCGGAGGCGCCCTTGGCGATCGGCCGGGGCGGGGCGCCGGGGTGCGGGGCCAGCAGGAGTTCGACCTCGTCGGCGCCGGACGGGCCGTAGGTGACGGCGCGCCCGCCGACCTCGATGCCGTCGGTCTCCCCGTCGGCCTCGGTCTGCCGGACGGCGACGCTCACCCGGGCGTGCGGCATCGCCAGCTCGGCGAGTTCGGCGGTGACGGCGTCGGCGAACCGGCGGGCCGCGGCGTTCCGCGCGTCGGTCAACGCCTGGGCGAGCACCCCCAGTTCGGCGCGGAGCGCGTCGCGTTCCGCGGCCAGCTCGGTGATCCGGTCGTCGTCGCCGTCCAGTTCGGCGAGGCGTGCGGCGCTCTCCTCGGCCCAGGCCAGGACGGCCGTGGTGTCCTCGCCGTACTTGCGGGTCAGATGGGTCAGGGCGGCCCGGCGCTCCTCGACGGCGGCGAGCCGCAGCGGGTCGGCCTCCAGCCCGTCGGCGTATCCGGCCAGTTCACCGGCGACGTCCGCCATCAGGATGCCGATCTCCCCCAGCCGCTCGGCGAGGCCGGCGAGCCGGGCGTCATGGCCGCCGACCGTCTCCAGGGCCCGCCGGGCGCCCGCGACCAGGGTGGTGGCCTCGACGCTCTCGGGGTCCTCGGGGTTTCCGGCGAGCGCGGCGTGCGCGGCGCTGGCGGCGGAGGCCAGGGACTCGGCGTGGCCGAGCCGCTCGGCCTCGGCGGCGAGCGCGGCGTCCTCGCCGGGCAGCGGTTCGACGGCGGCGATCTCGTCGAGGCCGAAGCGCAGCAGGTCGGCCTCCTGGGAGCGCTCCCGGGCCCGGGTGGTCAGCTCGTCCAGCTCGGTGAGGACCGCGCGCAGTCTGCGGTGGGCGGTGGTGTAGGCGGCGAGGGGGACGGCGACGGTGTCCCCGGCGTAGCGGTCCAGGGCCTCGCGCTGGCGGGCGGGGCGGAGCAGGCCCTGCTGGTCGGTCTGGCCGTGCACGGCGACCAGGTCGTCGGACAGCTCCCCCAGCAGGCCGACCGGGACGGACCGGCCGCCGAGGTGGGCGCGGGAGCGGCCCTCGGCGGAGAGGGTCCGGCTGATGAGCAGTGCGCCGTCGTCGAGTTCGGCGCCGGCCTCCTCGGCCCGTGCGACGGCGGGGGCCGCGGGGTCGAGGGTGAGGCGGCCCTCGACGACCGCCGACCGGGCGCCGATGCGCACCAGGCCGGGGTCCGCGCGCCCGCCGAGCAGCAGGCCGAGGCTGGTGACGACCATGGTCTTGCCCGCGCCCGTCTCGCCCGTCACCGCCGTGAATCCCGGGGACAGCTCGACTACGGCGTCGTCAATGACGCCCAGGGACCGGATCCGCATCTCCTCCAACACGGATACGACCTTACGAGGTCCACCGCCCGCCCCGCGACGGCCTCCCGCCACTCCCGCCCCGGATTCCCCGGAAAACCCGGCCGGAACAGGCGGCCCGGACGTGGCGCCGGAATCCGCCGGGGCGTCCCGGCCGGCTCACCCGATCGGGACGCCCCGCGCCGTGCCGTCGTCACCGGCGGGCGGCGGGCGGCCCGCTCAGTGCGGCGCGCCGCGCCACCCCGCCACCGGGAGGGCGAACTTGGCCACCAGGCGGTCCGTGAAGGAGGCGTGGTGCAGCCGGGCGAGCCGTACCGGTACCGCGCCGCGGCGGACCTCCACCCGCGCGCCGGCGGGCAGTTCGACGCTGCGGCGGCCGTCGCACCACAGCACGCCGTGCGGCGTCTTGGGCTGCACCTCGACCGCGAGCACCGACTTCGGGGAGGTGACCAGCGGCTTGGCGAACAGCGCGTGCGCGCTGATCGGCACCATCAGCAGCGCCTCCACCTCGGGCCAGACGACGGGCCCGCCGGCCGAGAAGGCGTACGCGGTCGAGCCGGTCGGGGTGGCGCAGACCACGCCGTCGCCGCCGAAGCGGGAGACGGGGCGGCCGTCGACCTCGGTGACGACCTCCAGCATCCGTTCCCGCGCGGCCTTCTCCACCGACGCCTCGTTGAGCGCCCAGTCGGCGTGCACGATGCCGCCGTTGTTGCGGACGAGCACGTCGATGGTCATCCGCTCCTCGACCTCGTAGGCGCGGGTGACGACGCGGTCGACGACCTTGTCGAGGTCGTCGCGTTCGGCCTCGGCGAGGAAACCGACCCGGCCGAGGTTGACGCCGAGCATCGGGACGCCCGAGGTCCGGGCGAAGTCCGCGCCGCGCAGCAGGGTGCCGTCACCGCCGAGCACCACGAGCAGTTCGCAGCCCTCGGCCGCGCACTGCTCGGTCGCGACGCGTTCCACGGCCGCCGGCAGCGGCAGGTCGGCGGCCTCCTCCGCCAGGACGCGGACGCCGATGCCGTGGCCCAGCAGCCCCCGGACGACGCGTTCGGCGCTGCGGACGGCCGCCGGGCGGCCGGTGTGTGCCAGGAGGAAGACGGTCCGCCGTGCGGCGTTCCCCCCCTCCTCGGATGTCGCGCTGTCTTCAACTGCGTGTGTTGTGGTCAACGAGGCCCCTCCGCCACTGCACGGTCGACGTCCGCCGGGTCCAGTGCGGGCGCCCCGGCGCGCAGCCACAGAAAGTACTCGACATTGCCCGAGGGACCGGGAAGCGGGCTCGCGGTCACACCGAGGACGCCCAGGCCGAGTCCGGCGGCGCGGGCGGCGACCTCGCGGACCGCCTCGGCGCGCAGTTCGGGGCTGCGGACGACGCCGCCGCTGCCGAGGCGTTCCTTGCCGACCTCGAACTGCGGCTTGACCATCAGCACCAGGTCGGCGCCGGGGGCGGTGCAGGAGACGAGGGCGGGCAGGACGAGGCCGAGGGGGATGAAGGAGAGGTCGCCGACGACGAGGTCGACGGGCACCTGGTCGATGTGGTCGAGGGTCAGTTCGCGGACGTTCGTCCGGTCCTTGACGGTGACCCGGTCGTCGTTCTGGAGCGACCAGGCGAGCTGGCCGTAGCCGACGTCGACGGCGACGACATGGCCGGCGCCGGCCCGCAGCAGGACGTCGGTGAACCCGCCGGTCGAGGCGCCGGCGTCCAGGGCCCGGCGGCCCTCGACGCGCAGGCCGCGGGGGACGAAGGCGGCGAGGGCGCCGGCGAGCTTGTGGCCGCCGCGGGAGACGTAGTCCGGGTCGGAGTCGTCGGCGCGGACGACCACGGCCGCGCTGGTCTCGACCTGGGTGGCGGGTTTGGTCGCGACCGTCTTGCCGACGGTCACCCGTCCCGCGGCGATCAGCTGGCTCGCGTGCTCGCGCGAGCGGGCCAGCTTGCGGCGCACCAGCTCCGCGTCGAGTCGGCGTCGTGCCACTCCTGCCACCTGTGGTTCAGCTCCTGTTGTCGTGCGTCGTCGGGGACGGTGCGGGCGGTCCGGGGCGCTGGTCGAGGGCGGCCAGCGCGTCGCGCAGCCCACGGTGCACATCCTCGTACACCGCGAGGTGGCCGTCGGCGGGGAGGTCGTCGGCCTCGGCGAGACGGCCGAGCCGGGCGTCGACGGCGGCGTCACCGGTGGGGGCGACCTCGATGCCGAGCGGCTGCGG
>NZ_JCANQV010000405.1:0-4083 GCF_059553635.1 Candidatus Streptomyces philanthi | reverse complement strand
AGGCCCTGGCCGAACTCCATCAGGGTGCCGTTGACCCCCGCGCCGATGCCGGCCTTGGCCGGCGGGATCGCGGACATGATCGCGTTGGCCATGGTCGGCATGGCGACGGCGACACCGACGCCCATGACGAGCAGTCCGGCCAGCATTCCGCCGTAGCCGCCGCCCCCGAGGACGGAGACCGCCGCGAGACCGGCCGCCAGCAGCGACATTCCCAGGACGATCATGCCGGGGGTGCCGACCTTCGGGATCAGCCGGGCACCCAGCCCGGTGAAGTTGACCAGGACGACGGTGAAGGCGAACGGCGCCATCCGCAGACCCGCCTCCAGCGGCCCGTACCCGAGGACGAGCTGGAGGTGCTGGGTGAGCAGGAACATCGAGCCGCCCATCCCGAACGCGACGAGAATGCCACCGGAGACCGCGCCGACGAACCGCCGGTCGCGGAAGAACCGCATGTCCAGCATCGGATGCGGCACCCGCAACTCCCACCACGCGAACAGCGCCAGGCCGACGACGCCGATGGCGGCCGGAAGCAGCACCCGGCCGGACAGCCAGCCGTGGACCGGGCCCGAGATGATCGCGTAGACCACCCCGACCATGCCGATCACGGACAGCAGCGCGCCCACCGGGTCGGGCTTCTCCCCGGCGGCGTTCCGGGACTCGGGGACCAGCGCGAGCGCGGCGACCAGCGCGATCACCGCGACCGGCAGATTCACCAGGAACAGCGAACCCCACCAGAAGTGGTCGAGCAGCGAACCGCCGATCAACGGGCCGGCGGCGAAGCCCAGGGAACTCACCGAACTCCAGATGCCGATGGCCTTGGGACGCTCGGCGTCGTCGAAGACCTGCATCAGCACGGCGAGGGTGGTGGTCACCAGCAGTGCCCCGCCGACGCCCATGCCCGCGCGGGCGGCGATCAGCTGGCCGGGCGACTGCGCGAGGGCGGCGCAGAGCGAAGCGCCGCCGAACAGCACCAGTCCGATGACGAGCATCTTCCTGCGCCCGTACCGGTCGGCGGCGTTGCCCGCGGTGAGCAGCAGGCCGGACTGGACCAGCGAGTAGGCGTTGAGCATCCACTGCACGTCGGCGGTGGTGGCCCCCAGTTCCCCGGTGAGCGAGGGGATGGCGACATTGAGAACGGTGTTGTCCAGGATGACCGTGAGCTGTACGAGACAGATGACCCCGAGGATCATCCAGCGGGCCGCCCCACGGCCGGGCGGCGGCAGGGAGACGGCGTCGGTTCCTGGGGCCGCGGTGGTCATGCGGGCTCCTTGTGCGGTGAGCGGCGGATGCGTGCGCTGTACACCGTACAAGTCTGGTTTTACGTCGTACAGTGAATTTCGAGAGGGGCGCTGCGGCTGTGGATGCGGCGCCCTTTCCCGGGGCGCGTCCCGGCCTGGTCTGTCACCTGGAGCGCGGCTTCGTGAGGTCGTGGAGGGTGGTGGCGCCTGTTGTGACCTTGGTGAAGGTCTTCTCGCCCCAGGTGGTGATCTGCGACGCGGTGCGCTGGTTGCCACTGGAGGCGCCGTGGGCGCCCCTGCCGTCCCGACTGCCCCAACCGTCCGCGATGAAGTAGTGGATCTTCCCCTCCGTCACCTACGCGGTGAACCGGTCGAGCGTCGGGGAGGGGTCGCTCCCGTTGAAGCCGCCGCTCGCCATCACCGGGAGGCCAGTGACGAGTTGGTAGCTCGCGGCGTTCCGGGAGCCGACGGCGGGCGCGGCCCGGGTTTGGGCGAAGAGGCGGAGGCCGCGCCAGGGGCAGCCGGTTCCGCAGCGGCCGCCCCAGGAGTCACCGCCCACCGGCACCCGTCGCACCACCAGGAAGTCCCCCCCATCACCGGCAGCAGACACACCACCGCACTCAGCAGAACCACGGGCAGCCGATGCACCACTCGCCGCTCCCTCGTGCCCCACCGCTCCCCGGGCCTCACCACTCACCCGGCCGCGCCGGACACCCCCGCTACTCCGCCGGCTTGATCAGGTACCCGGCACCACGCCGGGTGTGGATCATCGGCGCCCGTCCCGCGTCGATCTTCCGGCGCAGATACGAGATGTACAGCTCCACGACATTGGCCTGGCCACCGAAGTCGTAGCTCCAGACCCGGTCCAGGATCTGGGTCTTGCTCAGCACCCGGCGCGGGTTGCGCATCAAATACCGCAGCAGCTCGAACTCCGTGGCCGTCAGATGGATCTCCTGGCCGTCCCGCCACGCCTCATGACTGTCCTCGTCGAGCACCAGGTCGCCCACGGTGAGCAGCGAGGCGTCCCGTGCGGAGGACGCGCCGGCACGCCGGAGCAGCCCGCGCAGCCGCGCCACCACCTCCTCCAGGCTGAACGGCTTGGTGACGCAGTCGTCCCCGCCCGCCGTCAGCCCGGCAATCCGGTCCTCGACGGCGTCCTTCGTCGTCAGGAACATCACCGGCACGTCCGGGAGTTCGCGACGCAGCCGCCCGAGCACGGTCAGCCCGTCCCTGTCCGGCGGCATCACATCGAGCAGCACGGCGTCCGGCCGCCAGCTGCGGGCCTGGCGCAGGGCGCCCGCGCCGTCCCCCACCGACCTGATGTCCCAGCCCTCGTAACGCAACGCCATCGACAGCAGATCGGCGAGCGAGGACTCGTCGTCCACGACCAGGACCCGCACCGGCCCGCCGTCGTGCCGCCGCAGCTGCGGTCCCCTGCCCGGGGCCCGTGCCCCCGCGCCGGCCGCCTCGGCGGACGCGGGAACACCGGCCCTCGGGGAAGCCGGGGATGCGGCGGACGGCACGGACGTCGACATCGCAGAAGTCACGGTCATGCCCTGGAGCGTGGCCCGCCCCCGTGAGAGCTCCCTTGCCCGAATCTGTGAATCTCCTGAGAATCCCCCGCCCGTTCCTCCTTTCCTGCCTCGCGTCGTTCCGTTCCGTGCACGTTCACCGTCACGCTCCCGTGCACGCCGAGCACGGCCGAGCCGGACCGCCCCCCGCGCGGCCCGGACCGATCGCCACGCCCCACACTCTCACCCCCCACTGACAATCGCCCTGACCTGCACTTTCACGCCCCCACTCCCGCCACGCGACCGCAACACAGCGCCCTGGGCCGAGTCCCCTCACCCCGCACGCCCGTCCACCCCGTACCGTCGCCTCCATGAAGCTCCTCGCCCTCTCCGGAAGCCTGCGCGCCCGCTCCTCGAACGGCGCGGTACTCCACTCCACCCTCGCCCTCTTCGACGGACCGTCCACCGTCGCGGACATCGGCTCCCTCCCCCACTTCAACCCGGACCTGGACGGCGAGGACGCCGTTCCCCCTGCCCCCGTCGCCGCCCTCCGCTCCGCGGCCGCCGAGGCCGACGCACTCCTGGTCGTCAGCCCCGAGTACGCGCACGGCATTCCCGGCGTCCTCAAGAACGCCCTGGACTGGCTGGTCAGCAGCGGCGAATGCGTCGGCAAGCCGGTCGCGGTGCTCACCGCCTCTCCCGCCCCCACCGGCGGCGCCCACGCCAACGCCCAACTCCGCGAAGTACTCCGCATGATGACCGGCAACGTCCTCACCACCGCCTGCCGCGAGATCCCCGCCATCGCCGCCAAGACCGACCCGACAAGGGAACGCATCACCGACGAATCGACCCTGTCCGACCTCCGCTCCGCCCTCTCCGCCCTGGCCACAGCCGCCACCACAGCCACACAGGCCCGCACGGCACCCTGAACCGGTCCGCGCGACGGGAGCAGTCCGCCGACGAGCCACACCGCGGCGGCGAAGCGGCCGCCGACGTCATCTCGTCCCCGGGAGTCCACGCGCCACCCCAACCGATCACGGCCCGGCCCGTTAGGGATCCGCTGTTCGTCGAAGCCGACACAGACCGATCCCTACCGGCCCCGGCAAGAACCGAACCGGTCACCGCTGGACGCCATACGGCCCCACCGAAGCCGGACACGACGAACCACCTCACCTCGTATTCCGTCGAATCGGCCCTCCCGACGCTCGTCCCCGCGGGCCCGGCCGCCCCTGCCTCCCCGGTCCCGACTGCACCGGGCGTCCCCTACTGCTCTGTGCACTCGGTCCCCCTGGTGTGGCCCCGCCCCCGTCAATCCACCCCCTTCCCGCCCCTCA
>NZ_JCANQV010000404.1:0-4157 GCF_059553635.1 Candidatus Streptomyces philanthi | reverse complement strand
CAGCGGCTGGTGCTCCCGGTGCGGCCCGGGGCGGTGGCGGCGGTCGACAAGACGGTGGCGCTGTACTCCAGCCGTGACCGGGCGATCGGCGATCCCCGGGACGCGGCGGTCCAGGCGGTCACCCGCGCCCCGGAGTTCCCGCCGCTGCTGGAGTCCCACCGCCGGGCCTGGGAGCACCTGTGGGAGCGGGTGCCGCTGGACGTCCCCGGGGAGGCGGGCCGCGTCCTGCGGCTGCACCTGTTCCATGTGCTCCAGACGCTCTCGCCGCACACCGCGGAGCTGGACGTGGGGGTACCGGCCCGCGGGCTGCACGGGGAGGCGTACCGGGGGCATGTCTTCTGGGACGAGCTGTTCGTGCTGCCGTTCCTCGATCTGCATCTGCCGGAGGTGTCGCGGGCCCTGCTCGGCTACCGCCACCGGCGGCTGCCGGAGGCCCGGCACGCGGCGCGCGCGGCGGGCCGGGCCGGGGCGATGTACCCGTGGCAGAGCGCGAGCGACGGGCGTGAGGAGAGCCAGCGGCTGCATCTGAACCCGCGGTCGGGGCGCTGGCTGCCGGACCATTCGCACCTCCAGCACCATGTCGGGTCGGCGGTGGCGTACAACGTGTGGCAGTACGCCCAGGCCACCGGGGACACGGTGTTCCTCCACACGGACGGCGCCGAGATGCTGCTGGAGGTCGCCCGTTTCTGGGCGTCGTCCGCGTCCTGGGACCCAGCGCTGGGCCGCTACCGCCTGCGGGGCGTGATCGGGCCGGACGAGTACCACGACGCCTACCCGGACGCGGACGGGCCGGGCCTCGACGACAACGCGTACACGAACGTCATGGCGGCGTGGGTGCTGGGCCGGGCGCTCGACGTGTGCCGTGAGCTGCCCGTGGACCGCAGACGGCGGCTGTTCGAGCGACTGCGGATCGGGGCGGAGGAGCCCGGACGCTGGGAGGAGGTCGCGCGTCTGCTCCATGTGCCGTACCACCAGGGCGTGATCAGCCAGTTCGCGGGCTACGAGGACCTGGCCGAGCTGGACTGGGAGGGGTACCGCCGCCGTTACGGCGACATCCGGCGGCTGGACCGCATCCTGGAGGCGGAGGGTGACTCCGTCAACCGTTACCGGGCGTCCAAGCAGGCCGATGTGCTGATGCTGGGCTATCTCTTCTCCCCCGCCGAACTCGCGGCGACGTTCCGGCGGCTGGGCCGCCCCCTGGACGACGACATCTGGCGCGCCACCGTCGACCACTACCTGTGCCGCACCAGCCACGGTTCGACGCTGAGCGCGCTGGTGCACGCGTGGGTACTGGCGCGGGACCGCCGCCAGGACGCCTGGCGGTACTGCGAGGAGGCGCTGGCCGGGGATGTGGCGGACGTCCAGGGCGGGACGACCGGGGAGGGCATCCACCTGGGCGCGATGGCGGGCACGCTGGACCTCGTACAGCGCGGGATGACGGGCCTGGAGACCCGGGAGGACGCGCTGTGGCTCGATCCCGCGCCGCTTCCGGAGCTGTCGGCGTTCGGGGTGCGGGTCCGCTACCGGCGTCATCAGGACGTCGATCTGCGGGTGTGCGCGGACCATGTGCGCGTCGCGGTCCCCGAGGAGGGGGGCGGCGCGCTGCCCGTGCGGCTGCGCGGCCACCGGTTCATGGTGGCCTCCGGTACGGTCCGCAGGCTCACCCTGGGTGACGGTCCGTCCCGGCCGTTCCACGGTCGCGGGACGCGGTGGTGAACCGGCCGCGGACCGCGCGGGATGCCGCCCCCTTCCGCGTTCTCGCAGGTCGGAGGCGGCATCCCGGACCCACGCCACCCAGCTCGGGCGATCCCCCGTGTCGCCCGAATCGGGTGGCGTGACCGGTTTCCGCCGTTGCGGGCGGACATCCCGGACTGTAACTGAGTATATTGGCTCTCAGCCAGTCAACGCAGGAGTTCCAGCATGTCCCCCCGCAGCCCATCGGTCAATGAAGAGCTGCGGAGGCGTTCGCGCGAGCGGCTTCTGCAGGCGACGGTCGAGCTGGTCGCCGAGCGCGGCTACGACGCCACGACGCTCGGCGCCATCGCCGAACGGGCGGGCGCGGCACGCGGCCTGGTCTCGTACTACTTCCCCGGCAAGCGGCAGCTGCTCCAGTCCGCCGTGCACCGCCTGATGCACCTCACCCTCCAGGCGGCACTGGAGCGCGAGCCGCTTCCCACCGGGCCGGACGCCGGGCGCGAGCTGATGGCCCGCGCCGTCGACGCGATCCTCGGGCTGGCCCGCGACCATCCGCTGCTGATGCGGACCCACATGGCCGGCATCCTCACCGACGAGGGCTTCGTGCGGTGCCCCGAGCAGCAGCGCCTCGCCCAGCTGCTGCGGGACACGGTCGTGGCGTACGGCTCGCCGGACCCCGACACCGACTACCCGATGCTGCGGGCGCTGCTGATGGGCGCGGTGGTGTCGGTGCTGCTACCTGGCGCGCCGATGCCGCTGCCCCGGCTGCGCGCCGAACTGTTCCAGCGCTACGGCCTGGACTGGTCCTCGGGCACCCCGCCGGAGGACGGACCGCCGACCGGCGGCACACCGCCGCGCTACCCGGCGCGGAAATAGCCCGCCACCGGGCCGCGCCCCCATGGCATCCTGTGCCGGTTGTCCACTCCCCTGGCGAAAGCGGCTGTCATGAACGAGGTCCCGGCGGACCCCACCGTGCTCCACCCGATCCCCGGCCAGCCCCGTGTGGTGCTGCTCAAGCCCCTGGTGACGTCCCCGCTCATCGAGGTCGGGGAGTTCTCCTACTACGACGACCCGGACGACGCGACCGCGTTCGAGACCCGCAATGTGCTCTACCACTACGGGCCCGAGAAACTGCGCATCGGCAGGTTCTGCGCACTGGGCACCGGGGTGCGGTTCCTCATGAACGGCGCCAACCACCGCATGGACGGCCCCTCCACCTTCCCGTTCCCCATCATGGGCGGCTCCTGGGCCGCGCACGGGGACCTGATCACCGGCCTTCCCACGCGGGGTGACACGGTGGTCGGCCACGACGTGTGGCTGGGGTACGGCGCCATGGTGATGCCCGGGGTGCGCATCGGGCACGGCGCGGTCGTCGCGTCCGGTTCGGTCGTCGTCGACGACGTCCCCGACTACGGCATCGTCGGCGGCAGTCCGGCCCGGCTCCTCCGCACCCGGTATCCCGACGACGACATCGCCCGGCTGCTCGCCCTGGCCTGGTGGGACTGGCCCCTGGACCATCTCACCCGGCATCTGCGGACCGTCATGTCCGGCACCGTCGACGATCTGGAGAAGGCCGCGCCGGGCGCCTGAGCGGCACGTGCGCCCGAGGGCCGTCCCGGTACCGGTCGTACCGGGACGGTCCGGCGACGCGGAGAGCGTGCGTCCGGGCGCCGCGGGTTCCGCGACAGGTCCTCACCCTGTGCCATCCGGTCGGCGACCTGGTGGCGCAGGGCCGGGAGCAGCGCGTAGAGGTCCTCACCCGGGCAGAGCGTCGCGTAGACGTCGCGGTGTCCGGAGATGACGTCGGCGGTCCTCGGCCGCTGCCCCGGGAAGTCCAGGACGGCCTGCCCCTCGGGGTCCAGCCGGTACTGGGCGCCCTTCCAGGCGAGGAGGTCGCGCACGCCGTCGAGCATGGCCGGCTCCGGCTTCCCGGCGCCCTTCTCGGTGGGCTCGAAGTCACCGAGGGTGGCCACGCCCAGGGTGCCGGTGTTGTACCCGGCGGCGTGGCCGCCCAGGATGGCCTTGGGATCGGCGGACGGGTTCGCGTCGATGCTGCCCCGGCGCCCCTCCCAGATGCCCCCGAACCGGTCGACGACGAAATGGTAGGGGAAGTCGCCGTACCGCTGGTTGTCGATCATGTCCGCGTAGAGGGCGCGCATCAGAGGGAAATCCCTTTTGTGGCACTGAATCATGACGGAACATCGGTCCGCGGAAGGGCCGGCCGCTCTGGTGCCGTGTCGCGTCCCTATGAGGGTGTGGCCCGGTCGGCGGGGCGCGGGGGCGCTGTCCGGAGGGCGCGACGCCGCGGACCACGCTCGGCCGGTCCGGGAGGAGAGCCCTAGCGCTTGTTGTGCCGGGGTGCCAGGAGGCCGGCCTCGCGGGCACCGGCGATCAGCCGGAGCGACCGGCGGCGGCTGCGGCCGGTCGCGGTCATCACGGCGCGCACGGGGTCGCGGCCGTCG
>NZ_JCANQV010000403.1:0-4167 GCF_059553635.1 Candidatus Streptomyces philanthi | reverse complement strand
CGGCGCCGCCGCACGCCGCGGTGTACTGCTGCGGCCCGGAGCCGCTGATGGACGCGGTGGCCGCGCTGCTCCCCGACGGCCCGGAGGGGCTGACCCTGCACACCGAACGGTTCGCGCCACCCGCCGCCGCGCCGGCCGGGGAGAACGCGCCGTTCACGGTGGAGCTGCGGCGCACCGGCCGTACGGTCGAGGTGGCCGCGGACACCAACACGCTGCGGGCGGTCCGCGAGCAGGCGCTGCCCAACCTCGCGTACTCGTGCGAGCGGGGTTTTTGCGGGACGTGCCGGCAGCGGGTGCTGGAGGGTGAGGTGGATCATCGCGACACCCTGCTGACGGACGACGAGCGGGACGACTCGATGCTGCTGTGCGTCTCGCGGGCGCGGGGGGAGCGTCTCGTCCTGGATCTGTGAACGACGCGGGCGGCCGGGCGCGCCGGGGGCGTACGGCCCCGGCCCTGGGACGCCCTGATCCGCGCGCCGGGCGACATGGGCGAACGGGGGTTTGACGACACCCCCTAGGGTGGGGGCATGACGAACGGGGCACGCCGCAGGATGGGCGTCGAGGAGCGGCGCCGGCAGCTGATCGCCGTCGCCCTCGACCACTTCAGCAGACGCTCTCCCGACGATGTGTCGATCGACGACATCGCCGAGTCCGCCGGGATATCCCGGCCGCTGGTGTACCACTACTTCCCCGGTAAGCAGCATCTGTACGAGGCCGCGCTGCGGCGGGCGGCCGACGAGCTGACGGCCCGTTTCACCGAGCCGCACGAGGGTCCGCTCGGTGCCCGGCTGCTCCGGGTGATGGGCCGGTTCTTCAGCTTCGTGGACGAACACGGGCCCGGCTTCTCGGCGTTGATGCGCGGGGGTCCGGCGACCGGTTCGCGCCGCACCGGCGTCATGATCGACAAGGTGCGCCAGGCCGCCTACGAGCAGATCCTCGCGCACCTCGGTGTCGCCTCCCCCGGGCCCCGGCTGGCGCTGGTGGTGCGGTCGTGGATCTCGCTGGCCGAGTCCACGGCGCTGCTGTGGCTGGAGGACCGGCGGGTGCCCCGGGCGGAGCTGGAGCGGCAGCTGGTGCACGACTTCGGGGCGCTGGTGTCGGTGAGCGCCGCGTACGACGCGGAGACGGCGGAGGTGGTGCGGCGGATCATGGCGGACGAGCCGTCGGACGGGACCTTCGCCGATCTCGTCGTCCGGCTGATGAGCCTTCCGCCGCAGCAGCCGGACGCGGCAGACGCGCGGCCCCCGGCGGACGGCGGGGAGCCGGAGCCGGTGGGCGCGGCGGGGCCGCGGGGCTGAGACCGCCGGTACCGCGCCCGTTCGGTCGTGCCCCTGCGCCTTTGCAAGGGCTTTCACAGATAACCGCAAGAGTTTCGCATTCTCCCCGTAAGCCGTTGCGGTCTCCCCCGGGGCCCACCGCCCCGGCCGTCCGGAGCGCCGTGCCGCTGCCGGACGAACAGGCCCCGGCAGCACCGGCATCGCGCCCCTTTCCCGCCCCGGCCCGACCGGGCCTGCGCAGGGCGTCGACCCGTCCCCGTACCGCCGTTACGCTCACATCATGGCCACGGGATGGACGGACGAGAACGTGATCCACCGGTGGAACACCGTTCCGCGTGGGGCGCTAGAGGCCATGGAGCCCGAGGGGGACGCCGTCCCCGGGGCGGCCCCCGGTATCGAACGTCCCGTCCGTCCGCCCGGCTTCCTGGGTGCCGCCGAAGCGCCGTGACCCGGCGACCGGTGCGCAGCGCCCCGTACCGCGCCCGCTCCCGCGGAAGGATTCCTCATGGACGAGCCCCGCACGGACCAGCCCGCCGACCGCGTGCCGGCCTCCCGCCACGACGGCTTTGCCCCCTGGTACGACGATCGCGGCGCCCTCCCGGCGACCGTCCACCGTGTCCCCCTGCGGCGTCTGCTCGGCACCGCGGGCGGCCTCTGTCTGGATCTCGGCTGCGGTGCGGGGCAGCACCTCGCCGCGCTCCGCTCCCCCGGCCGTACGGTCATCGGCCTCGACACCTCCGCCGATCTGCTCTCCCTCGCCCGGCGGCGGGCGGCGCCCGGTGTCTCCTTCGTACGGGGGGACGCCGCCGTACTGCCGTTCGCGGACGGGGTGTTCACGACGGTGGCGGCGGTGTGGCTGTCCACGGACGTCGACGACTTCCCGGCCGTGGTGCGCGAGGCCGCCCGGGTGCTGCGGCCGGGTGGCGCGCTGGTCTGCCTCGGCGCGCACCCGTGCTTCTGCGGCCCGCACACGGAGGCCCGTACCGACGGCGGCCGTACCGTCCATCCGACCTACCGCACCTCCGGGTGGCACGCGCCGGCCCCGTGGTGGCGGGAGGACGGTGTGCCGCGCAGGGTCGGGATGCGGCATGTCCCGCTGGCCGATCTGCTCAACGCGTTCACCGCGGCGGGCCTGACCCTGACCCGTACCGTGGAGCCGCCGGGCGCCGCGGTCCCGTGGTCCCTGGGACTGCGCGCCGAGAAGATCCGCAAACCGCGCTGAGTGCGGCCCGGTCAGTCGCGGCGGGCCGCGAACAGGGTGTGCCCGCCCTCCCCCTCGGGCACGAACTCCTCCCGTTCGACCCGTAGTCCGGCCCGTGTCAGCCACTCCCGGTAGGTGGCGGCGTCCGCGTGGCTCCACCACATGGCGGCCCCGCCGCCCAGCCAGTCCTCGTCGACGCCGGTCCAGGAGCCGTGGCCGGCGGTCGCCAGGAACAGACCGCCCGGCCGCAGCCATCCGCCGATCCGCTCCAGCAGCGGGAACTGCTCCTCCAGCGGGATGTGGATCAGCGCGTAGAAGGAGACGACGGCGTCGAAGGAGGCCGGCGCGAGGTCGACGGCCGTGGCATCGGCCCGGAGGAAGACGGCCCGCGGCACCGCCTCCCGGGCCCGGCGGATCTGTACCTCGCTGATGTCGATCCCGGTGACGCGGAACCCGGCTTCGGCCAGTGCGCGGGCGACGGGCACGCCGCTGCCGCAGCCCAGGTCCAGCACCGTTCCGCCGCGGGGCACGCGGGCGCGCAGTTCGTCCGTCCAAGGGGCGTACTTGGTCTCTGCCCCGTACATCTGGTCGTAGCGTTCGGAGAGCGCGTCGTAGCCGCGCCGTACGAGGTCCTTGGGGTCGTCCACGGCCATGCGCGGCACGCTAACCGGCGGGGGCGGTGGCGGCGAGCGGTTTTCCCGGCGGTGTGGTCCCGGGGGTACGTGGTCCGGACGTGCCGACGGCCCCCGGCCGGTGTGGTCGGGGGCCGCCGGGTGGGCGGGTCAGCTGATGCGGAAGCGCTGGTTGTCCTGCCCGTTGCAGGTGTACTGGATGATCGGGACCTCGTTGCCCGGGTTGCGGCCCTTCACGTCGAGACACTTGTCCGCGAACGTGCGGATCTCGTAGCGGCCGTCGTTGGCGCGGCGGACACGGAACCGCTGGTTGTCCTGCCCGGTGCAGCGGTACTGGATGATCGGGACCTCGTTGCCCGGGTTGCGGCCCCGTACGTCGAGGCACTTGCCCGCGAAGGTGCGGATCTCGAAGGCGTCGCCGCTGACCTGGCGGAACGTGAACCGCTGGTTGTCCTGCCCGTTGCAGGTGTACTGGATGATCGGGACGTCGTCGGCCGTGCTGCGGCCCTTCACGTCGAGGCACTTGCCCGCGAAGGTCTCGATGCGGAAGTCCTGCTGGAGGTGCCGGGCGGGCGCCGGAGTCGCGGCGCCGGCCGCCGGTGCGGCGAGGGCCGAGGCCGAGGCCAGGGCGAGGACGGTCAGAAGACGACGTCCGGCTTTCGGGAAGTAGCGCACGAAATACCCTCTCTTGGGGAGGAAAAACGCACTGTCCGCCGGAAAGTTAACCCTCCCCGTCCGGGTGGAATAGAGCAGATCGTAGGGATTCGTTCTTTCGTGTATTACCCCCCTTTCGGTTGACGTCTCTTGCCGAAAGTCCTTGCGTACCACCGGAGTCGCGTCAGGCCGGTGCGGGGCCCGTGGACCCCCGGACGACCAGTTCCGGCGGGAAGACGAACTCGGTGTGCCGGCCCACCGCCCGCACCCCCTCGGCGCGGTCGCGGATCTCCTCGATGAGGGCGCCGACGGCCGCGGACGCCATGGCCCGCACGGGTTGGCGGACGGTGGTGAGGGGGGAGTCGTCGAAGCCGACGACGGAGACGTGGGTGGGGACGTCGAG
>NZ_JCANQV010000402.1:0-4177 GCF_059553635.1 Candidatus Streptomyces philanthi | reverse complement strand
GGCGGAGCAGGCCCTGTCCGTCGCCCGCCGCCGCGGCGCCGCGCTCGTCGAGCACGAGGACGTGGCCACCGGGTCCGTCCTGCCGCTGCTCGCCGACGACGCCGTACGCGCCTTCGCCGACGGGCTGCTGCGGGCCCTGCGGGAGCACGACGCGACCGGCCGGGGCGATCTCGTCGCCTCGCTGCGGGCCTGGCTCTCCCGGCACGGGCAGTGGGACGCGGCCGCCGCCGACCTCGGCGTCCACCGCCACACCCTGCGCTACCGGATGCGGCGGGTGGAGGAGATCCTGGGCCGCTCCCTGGACGACGCGGACGTCCGGATGGAGCTGTGGCTGGCGCTGAAGGCGACCTCCGGGCAGGAGTGACCCGGCGGCCGCCCCTCCATCACGGAGGGACACGCGGGCGGATTGCTACGCTTCGGACAAACGCCGTGACGGCCTCGCACCCCTACGGTGGGCACAGCCGAAAACGCAGAGCCGCTCGCTGAGCCATGCGCACCACCCACCACTTCGGAAGGGCCGGGATCCACTGTGCCGATCCAGACTGATGCAGCCCCCACCGCCTTCTGGCTCGCCGGCCGCGAGGCCACCGGTGAGACCACCTTCGACGTCACCTCCCCCTGGGACGGCCGGCACGTCGGCACGGTGAGTGTCCCCACCGAGGCCCAGGTCGAGGAGGCCGTCGCCGCCTCCGTCGCCGTCCAGGAGGAGCTCACCGCGACCCCCGCCCATGTGCGGGCCGCCGCCCTCGACCACGTCCAGCGCCGCCTGGTGGAGCGCACCGAGGAGATCGCCCGGCTGATCTCCGCCGAGAACGGCAAGCCCATCAAGTGGGCCCGCGGCGAGGTCGGCCGCGCCGTCTCCGTCTTCCGCTTCGCGGCCGAGGAGGCCCGCCGCTTCAACGGCGGCGAGGCCCAGCGCCTGGACACCGACGGCGGCGGCAACGGCCGGCTCGCCCTCACCCGCCGCTTCCCGCGCGGGACGGTCCTGGGCATCGCCCCGTTCAACTTCCCGCTGAACCTCTGCGCCCACAAGGTCGCCCCCGCCATCGCGGCCGGCGCCCCCATCATCCTCAAGCCCGCCCCGGCCACCCCGCTCTCCGGCCTGATCCTCGGCGAGCTGCTGGCCGAGACGGACCTGCCGGCCGGCTCCTGGTCGATCCTCCCGGTGCCCAACGAGCGGATGGAGGCCCTGGTCCAGGACGAGCGGCTGCCCGTCGTCTCCTTCACCGGCTCGGAGAAGGTCGGCTACGCCATCCTCGACTCCGTGCCCCGCAAGCACTGCACCCTGGAGCTCGGCGGCAACGGCGCGGCCGTCGTCCTCCCCGACTTCTCCTCCGACGCCGACCTGGACTGGGCGGCGCAGCGCATCGCCACCTTCTCCAACTACCAGGGCGGCCAGTCCTGCATCTCGGTGCAGCGGGTCATCGCCGACGCCAGCGTCTACGACCGTCTGGTACCCAGGATCGTCGCGGCCGTCGAGGCGCAGGTCACCGGCGACCCGTCGGACGAGGCCACCGAGGTCGGCCCGCTGGTCAGCGAGGACGCCGCCAAGCGCGTCGAGGCATGGGTCGACGAGGCCGTCCAGGCCGGTGCCCAGCTGCTGACCGGCGGCAAGCGCGAGGGCGCCGCCTACGCGCCGACCGTCCTCGCCGACCTGCCCGCCGACACCACCCTCGCCTGCGAGGAGGTCTTCGGCCCGGTCCTCTCCGTCAGCCGCGTCGACGGCGAGGAGGCCGCCTTCGCCGCCGTCAACGACTCCAAGTACGGCCTCCAGGCCGGCGTCTTCACCCACGACGTGCAGGCCGCGTTCCGCGCCCACCGCGCCCTGGAGGTCGGCGGCGTGATCATCGGCGATGTGCCGTCCTACCGCGCCGACCAGATGCCCTACGGCGGCGCCAAGCAGTCCGGCGTCGGCCGCGAGGGCGTCCGCTACGCCATGGACGACTACACCTACGAGCGGGTCCTGGTCCTCACCGGCCTCGCCCTGTAGGCACCCCGGACGCCGGCCCGGACGGTGGACAGCACAGCGGCCCCAGGCCGCCGCCCCCCGGGCCGTCGGCCGGTCCCTCCCTCACGGACCGGCACCCCGCGCGGCGCGCCCCGGCACCAGAACCGGGGCGCGCCGCGCCCTTTCCCGGCGTCCTCCGCTGGTGCATCCCCTACGGATCGGTGAGGCTCACAAGTAGCACGGCGCGCCGCCCGGCCGCCCCCGATCCGCGGTGAGGTGAGCCCCATGACCGCTCCGAGCACCCGCAACGTCACCGAACGCGAGGCCCGGCAGGTCGCCGAGGCCGCCCGCGAGCAGCGCTGGCGCAAGCCCAGCTTCGCCAAGGAACTGTTCCTGGGCCGCTTCCGGCTCGACCTCGTCCACCCGCACCCCACCCCCGCCGCCGACGACGTCCGGCGCGGCGAGAAGTTCCTCGGCACCCTGCGCGACTTCTGCGCGACCCGGATCGACGGCGCCCGCATCGAGCGGGAGGCGCGCATCCCCGACGAGACCATCGCCGGCCTCAAGGAGATCGGCGCGCTCGGCATGAAGATCGACCCCGAGTACGGGGGCCTCGGCCTCACCCAGGTGTACTACAACAAGGCGCTGGCCCTGGTCGGCAGCGCCAGCCCCGCCGTCGGCGCGCTGCTCTCGGCGCATCAGTCGATCGGCGTACCGCAGCCGCTGAAACTGTTCGGCACCCCGGAGCAGAAGGACGCCTTCCTGCCGCGCTGCGCCCGCACGGACATCTCCGCCTTCCTGCTCACCGAGCCCGACGTCGGCTCCGACCCGGCCCGGCTGGCGACCACCGCCGTTCCCGAGGGCGACGACTACGTCCTCGACGGGGTCAAGCTGTGGACGACCAACGGGGTGATCGCCGATCTGCTGGTGGTGATGGCCAGGGTCCCGGCGTCCGAGGGGCACAAGGGCGGGATCACCGCCTTCGTCGTCGAGGCCGGCTCGCCCGGCATCACCGTCGAGCACCGCAACGCCTTCATGGGCCTGCGCGGACTGGAGAACGGCGTCACCCGCTTCCACCGGGTACGCGTCCCCGCCGCGCACCGCATCGGCCCCGAGGGCGCCGGCCTCAAGATCGCGCTGACCACCCTCAACACCGGCCGCCTCTCCCTGCCCGCGATGTGCGTCGGCGCCGGGAAGTGGTGCCTGAAGATCGCCCGCGAGTGGTCGGCGGCCCGTGAGCAGTGGGGCCGGCCGATCGGCCGCCACGAGGCGGTCGGCGCCAAGATCTCCTTCATCGCGGCCACCACCTTCGCCCTGGAGGCCGTCGTCGACCTCGCCTCCCAGATGGCCGACGAGGACCGCAACGACATCCGCATCGAGGCCGCCCTCGCCAAGCTCTACGGCTCGGAGACGGGCTGCCGGATGGCCGACGAACTCGTCCAGATCCGCGGCGGCCGCGGCTACGAGACCGCCGACTCGCTCGCCGCCCGCGGGGAGCGCGCCGTCCCCGCCGAGCAGATGCTGCGCGACCTGCGGATCAACCGGATCTTCGAGGGCTCGACGGAGATCATGCATCTGCTGATCGCCCGGGAGGCCGTCGACGCCCACCTCTCGGTCGCCGGAGACCTCGTCGACCCCGCCGCCTCCCTCGGCGACAAGGGCCGGGCCGCGGCCCGCGCCGGGCGCTTCTACGCCCGCTGGCTGCCGCAGCTCGTCACCGGCCCCGGCCAGCACCCGCGCGCGTACCAGGAGTTCGGCGCCCTCGCCCGCCATCTGCGGTACGTCGAGCGGGCCTCCCGCAGGCTCGCCCGCGCCACCTTCTACGGGATGTCGCGCTGGCAGGGCCGATTGGAGACCAAGCAGGGCTTCCTCGGCCGGATCGTCGACATCGGCGCGGAACTCTTCGCCATGAGCGCCGCCTGCGTCCGCGCCGAGCACCTGCGGCTGACCGGCGACCACGGTGCGGAGGCCCGCCGGCTCGCCGACGTCTTCTGCCGCCAGGCCCGTATCCGCGTCGACGAACTCTTCGCCCGCCTGTGGACCAATACCGACGGCCCCGACCGGGCCCTGACCGCCGCCGTCCTCGACGGCCGCTACGGATGGCTGGAGGAGGGCATCACCGACCCCAGCGGCGACGGCCCCTGGATCGCCGACGCGACCCCGGGCCCCAGCGCCGCCGCCGACGTACGGCGCGTCGTCCCGGACACCGGGGCGGGGCGGAAACGCCCC
>NZ_JCANQV010000401.1:0-4207 GCF_059553635.1 Candidatus Streptomyces philanthi | reverse complement strand
CCGCATGAACGCCTCCTCCAGGGACGCGTGGCGCGGACTCAGCTCATGGAGCACCAGCCGGTGCGCGGCGGCCAGCTCGCCCAGCCGCTCCGCCGGCACCCCGGCCGCCTCCAGCGCCCCGTCCCCGGCTTCCGCCACCGCGATCCGCTCGGCGCGCAGCATCTCCCGCAGCCGCTCCGGCTCCGGCGTCCGCACCCGTACGTACGAGCGGGCGTGGCGGCGGACGAACTCCGTCATCGAGGTGTCGGCGAGGAGCCGGCCGCGGCCGATGACGACGAGGTGGTCCGCGGTCAGCGCCATCTCGCTCATGAGGTGGGAGGAGACGAGGACGGTGCGGCCCTCGGCGGCCAGGTGTTTCATCAGGGTGCGCACCCAGAGGATGCCTTCGGGGTCGAGACCGTTGGCCGGCTCGTCGAAGAGGAGGACCCGCGGGTCGCCGAGGAGCGCCGCCGCGATCCCGAGCCGCTGGCCCATGCCCAGCGAGAAGCCCTTGGTCCGCTTCCGGGCCACCGCGCGCAGGCCCACCGTCTCCAGCACCTCGTCGACGCGGCGCCGGGGAATGCCGTTGCTCTGCGCCAGGTGGAGCAGATGGTGGAAGGCGCTGCGGCCGCCGTGCACCGCGCCGGCCTCCAGCAGCGCGCCGACGGACCGCAGCGGGTTGGTCAGCTGCCGGTAATGACGCCCCTCGATACGGACGGAACCGGACGTCGGACGGTCGAGATCGAGCATCATCCGCATCGTCGTGGACTTGCCCGCGCCATTGGGCCCGAGGAACCCCGTGACCGTCCCGGGCCGTACGGCGAAGGTCAGGTGATCCACCGCGACCGTGTCACCGTAGTGCTTCGTCAGCCCGTCCAGCTCGATCATGTACAGCACGCTAAGCGCGGCCCCGGCACCCCGCCACCGGGCCCGGACCACGCGGACGGCACCCCGTCACGACCGCGCCCCCGCACCGCCGGACGGGCGGTACGGGGGCGCGCCACGGGGCGCCGGGGTCAGCGCGTCTGCTGGGCGGGCAGGCCGCGCGAGGAGGTCTCGTCGTCGGGGACGCCGGCCGCGGCGACCGCCGCGCCCGTCAGCGTCGCCAGCATCTCGCGGACGTTGGTCAGCTGCGCGTTGATGGAGTCGCGGCGGTTGGTGAGCGCCGCCAGCTCGCGCTCGGACTCGCTGCGGACCCGGTCGGCCTTGGCGTTGGCGTCGGCGACGATGTCCTCGGCCTGGCGCTGTGCGGTCTCCACCGTCTGCCGGGCCCGGCGCTCGGCGTCCGTCCGCAGCTTCTCCGCCTCCAGGCGCAGCTGCTCGGCACGGTGCTCGATCTCCGCGAGGCGCTTCTCCGCCTTGGCCTGACGCGAGGCCAGGTCACGCTCGGACTGCTCACGACGCTTGGCGAGATTCGTCTCGAAGTCGGCGGCGGCCTGCGCGGCCTTGGCCCGGGTCTCCTCGAAGAGGGCGTCGGCCTCCTCACGCTTGGACTGGGCGTCCTTCTGCGCGTCGGAGCGGAGCGAGGACGCCTCGCCCTTGGCCTTCTCGACGATCCGGGCGCCCTCGTCCTCCGCCTTCGCCTTGCGCTCGGCGGCGAACTCCTCGGCGTCGGAGCGGACCTGCTGGGCGGCGGCCTCGGCCAGCTCGCGGTGCTGCTCGGCGGACCTGCGCGCCTCCTCGCGCAGCTCCTTGGCCTCCTCCTCCGCGAGCCGGAGGATCTTCTCGACGCGCGCACCGAGGCCCGCGTACGACGGCTCGGCCTCATTGACCTGGGCCTGGGCGTTCTGCGTTTCGAGGTGCAGCTCCTCGATCCGCTTTTCCAGCGAGGTGATACGGGCCAGCGCGCTGTCACGATCCGCGACGAGCTTCGTAATGCGGTCATCCACCTGACCGCGGTCGTACCCACGCCGCACGAGCTCGAAGCCGAAAGGGGAGGAAGTGTCGCTCATGGGGTTCCTGTCGAAAGAGACCGGTGAGGTGATAAGGAGAATCCTAGGGGCCGGACCGGCGTGTCATCGAGTCAACGACGGTTTGAAGTGGAGAATGGCCCCTCCTTCGAGTGGCTACCCTTCAGATTGCTTGCCACCCGAACGAGTTGTGCCGGCTCCCGCGCCCGCCTTCGCGCCCCCGTTCTTGCCGTCCGCGCCCGCCGGCGGGCCCTCGAACGACTCCAGAGCCTCCAGGACGTCCTGCACCCGGGAGATCTCCGCGTTGATGTCCTTGCGGCGGCGCACCAGTACCTCCAGCTCGCGCTTGCCCTCGTCCACGATCCGGGCGGCCTCGGCCTCCGCCTCGGTGCGCATCCGCTCCGCCTCGCGCACCGCCTTGGCCCGCTTGTTCTCGGCCTCCTTGATCAGGCCCTCGGCCTTCTTCACCGCCGCGATCCGGACCTTGCTGGCCTCGCTGTTCGCCTCCGACAGCGTCCGCTCCGCCTTCTCCTTGGCCTCCGCCCGCTGCTCGGTGGCCTCGGCGATCAGCTTGTCGACCCGCTCGCCGGCGTTCTTCATCGCCTCCGACGACTCACGGCGGGCCCGCTCGTGCAGCTCCTCCACCTCGGACTCGACCCGGGTCCGCAGCTCCTCGGCGCGCTCCCGGATCGCGGTGGCGTCGCCCCGCGCCTCGCTCAGCATCGTGTTGGCGTCCGTCCGGGCCTTCTCCACCCGCGCGTTGCCCTGCGCCGTCGCCTCCGCGACGATCCGCTCGGCCTCCTTGCGGGCCGCGCCGACCATCGTGTCGGCCTGCTCCTCGGCCGCGGCGGCGGCCCGCAGCGCCTCCTCCTGGGCCTTGGCGACCAGCTGATCGGCCTGCTCGGCGGCGTCCGCGCGGCGCTTGGCCGCCTCCTCGCGGACCTCGTCCCGCAGCCGGTCCGCCTCCTCGCGCGCCTCGGTACGCGTCCGCTCGGCCTCCGCCGCCGCGTCCTCGGCGGCCTTCACCGCCTCCTCGCGGGTACGCGCGGCCCGCTTCTCGGCCTCCGCGACCGTGTCCGCGGCCTCGGCACGCATCCGGTCCGCTTCCGCGGTCGCCGTCGCCTGCATACGGTCGGCCTGCTCCCGGGCGTCGGCCCGGGTACGGTCCGCGGCGCGCTCGGCGTCCGCCAGCGCCTGCGCCGCCTCCTCGCGCAGCCGCTCGGCCTCCGTACCGGCCTCGGCGATCAGCTTGTCGGCCTGCTCCGCGGCCTCCGACCGTGCCTTGTGGGCCGCCTTGCGGGCCTCGTCGCCGGTCCGGTCCGCGTCCATCCGCGCCGTCTCCAGCACGCCCATCGCCTCGGCGCGCATCCGCTCCGCCTCGGCGGCGGCCTCGGCCAGATGCTCGCGGGCCTGCTCCTCGGCGTCGGTCCGCAGCCGCTCGGCGGTCTTGCGGCCCTCCTCGACCGCGCGGTCCGCGTCGTCCTGCGCCGACGAGGTCAGCTCGGCCGCCTCGTTGACGATCCGTTCGGCCTCCGACCGCGCCTCGGTCACCAGGCGGTCGGCCTGCTCCGCGGCCTCCGACCGGATGCGGTTGGCGTCGTCGCGCGCCTCCGCGCGGGCCCGCGCCGCGTCCTGCTCGCCGGACGCCAGCGCGTCGGAGGCGTCCGTCCGCAGCTGCTGCGCCTTCGCCGTGGCGTCCGCGACCAGCTTCTCGGCCTGCGCCGTGGCCTCCGCGACCGCCTTCTCCGCCTCGGCCGCGGCCTCGGTCACCAGCCGGTCGGCCTGCTCCGCGGCTTCCTTGCGCGCCCGCCCGGCGTCCTTGCGCGCCTCGTCCAGCACCTCGGCGGCCTCGGCACGCAGCCGGTCGGCCTCCTCGATCGCCTCCGCGACCGCGCGCTCGGCGAGCGCCTTCGCCGCCTCCTGCGCCTCCCGCGCCTCGGCCCGTAGCCGCGCGGCGTCCTCCGAGGCCCGCTCGCGCTCCTGGTACGCGTCGCCGCGGACCCGGTCCGCCTCCTCCTGCGCCTCGGTGCGCGTCCGCTCCGCGGCGTGCTCGGCCGCCGACCGCAGCCCGGCGATCTCCTCCTCGGCCCGCTCGTGCAGCCCCGCGACCGCGTCCCGGACCTTCTGCGCAGCGGTCTCCGCCGCCGCGACCGTCTCCGACGCGCGCCGGTCCGCCTCGGTGACCAGCCGCTCGGCCTCCGCCTGCGCCTCGCTCACCCGCGTACGGGCCGACGCCAGCAGCTCCTCGCTCTGCTCCCGCGCCGCGGTGCGCTCCTTCTCCGCCTCCTCGCGGGCCTCGCCCAGCAGCCGCTCGGCCT
>NZ_JCANQV010000400.1:0-4226 GCF_059553635.1 Candidatus Streptomyces philanthi | reverse complement strand
TGGAGCGCCGTCACCCTCGCCGTGCTGATAGCCGCCGGCGCGGGCGGCGGCTACCTCTACTACGAGCACCTGAACTCCAACCTCCGCAAGGACAAGCTCGACCTCGGCGACAGCGGTCTCCAGAAGCCCGAGCCGAACGCCTTCGGGCAGACCCCGATGAACATCCTGCTGATCGGCTCGGACAGCCGGGTGGGCAAGAAGAACGTCGCACTCGGCGGCGCGGCCAAGGACGCGGAACGCAAGCCGCTCGCCGACGTCCAGATGCTGGTGCACGTCTCGGCCGACCGCAGCAACATGTCCGTGCTGTCCGTCCCGCGCGACACCCGGGTGCCGATCCCCCGGTGCACCGACCCGGACGACGGCACGGTCTACCCGCAGACCAACGCCCCCATCAACCAGTCGCTCCAGCACGGCGGCCCCGGATGCACGGTCGCCACCTGGAAGGAGCTGACCGGTATCTACATCGACCACTTCATGATGGTCGACTTCGCCGGTGTGGTGGACATGGCGGACGCCATCGGCGGTGTCCCCGTCTGCGTCGACAACAACGTCTACTCGCGGGACAGCAGGGGCCACGGCAGCGGACTGAAGCTGACCAAGGGCACCCACTCCGTCAAGGGCGTCCAGGCGCTCCAGTGGCTGCGCACCCGTTACGGCTTCGAGGACAACACCGACATCGGGCGGGCCAAGGCCCAGCACATGTACATGAACTCGATGGTGCGTCAGCTGAAGTCCGGCACCAAGCTCACCGACCCGATGAAGCTGCGCGACCTCGCGGAGGCCGCCACCCAGGCGCTCACCGTCGACGAGGGCCTGGGCACCGTCAAGAAGCTCTACGACCTCGGCGGCGACCTCCAGCGGGTGCCGACCGAACGCATCACGATGGCCACCATGCCCTGGCAGTACGGTCCGGGCGAGGCGTACGTCGTACCCCGACCGGGCGACGCGGAGAAGACCTTCGGTCTGCTGCGCAACGACATCGGGCTCGACGGCAAGGACGCCGGGAAGAAGAAGCCCGCCCCGGACCCGAAGCCGTCCACCGCGCCGGAACAGCTGAAGGTCGTGGTGCAGAACGGCACCAACAGCAGTGTGACCGGCCCGGTGCCCGGCCGCGCCGCCACCGTCCAGCAGCAGCTGACGCGGCTCGGCTACACCGCGGCCGGCACGGACACCGCGCTCATCACCCAGGCCGACACCACCGTCACCTACCCGGACAAGGAACTGCGCGGGGACGCGCTGGCGCTGGCCAAGGCCCTGGGGCTGCCGCGGAGCGCGGTGAAGGAGTCCGGCACGGCCCAGGAGGTCCGGCTGGTCGTCGGCAACGACTGGCGCACCGGTACGGCGTACCCGAAGGCGGCCGGGGCCGGGAAGCCGGCGGAGAAGGCGCCGGAGAGCGCGGACACCCTCAACGGCGAGGACAAGAAGGCGTGCATGAAGGTGAACAAGGATTACACCTTCTGACGCCCGTGAAGGGGTGGGCCGGAAAGCCCACCCCCTCGGGACGCTCAGCCGGCCTGCGGCACCGCCGGGCGGCGGCTGGCGATGACCTTCTTCGCCAGGGAGCGGGGGCTGGTGAGGAAGCCCACGCCCCAGGACATGTGCATGGTCGCCAGGGCGACCGGGATACGGACCCGGGCCTTGAGCGGCAGGCCCTTGCCCGCGGGCACCGACCCCGCCGTGATGGCCGCCAGATAGCCGGCCGGGACGGCGAAGCCCCAGGGGGTGACGGTGGCACCGACGACGAGTCCGGCGGCGATGGCGCACACCGCGGTCGGCGGCGCGAGATAGCGCAGATTGATCGAACCGGCGTGGTAGCGGGCGACGACATGACGCCACTTGCCGTAGTTCTTGTACTGCTTCGCCAGCTCCCGGACGTTCGGCCGCGGCCGGTAGCTCACCTTCAGCTCCGGGGAGAACCAGATCGCGCCGCCCGCCTCGCGGATGCGGAAGTTCAGCTCCCAGTCCTGGGCGCGGATGAACTCCTCGTTGTAGCCGCCCTGCCGCTCCAGCGCCTCGCGGCGGAAGACGCCGAGGTAGACGGTCTCGGCGGGGCCCGCGGTGCCGCCGGTGTGGAAGGCGGCGTTGCCGACGCCGATCTTCGAGGTCATCGCGGCGGCGACGGCGTCCTCCCAGGCGTTCTCGCCCTCGGCGTGCATGATGCCGCCGACGTTGTCCGCGCCGGTCTCCTCCAGAAGGCGGACGGCGGTGGCGATGTAGTTCGGGGAGAGCATGCCGTGGCCGTCGACACGGACGACGACGGGGTGCCGGGACGCCTTGATCGCGGCGTTCAGCGCGGCGGGCGTACGGCCCGTGGGGTTGGGCACGGTGTGCACCCGGGGGTCCTCCGCGACCAGTTCGGCCGCGATCTCGTCCGTACGGTCGGTGGACGGCCCGAGGGCGATCACCACCTCCATCTCACCGGCGTATTCCTGTGCCAGGATGTGCCGGACCGAGTTGCGCAGATGACGTTCCTCGTTGAGCACCGGCATGATCACGGAGACGGCCGGGGGCTGCTGCTGGGACATGGTTCCTCGGGTGGACGGCCCGCGCGGAGCCGCCAGCGACGGCAGCGCTCGCCGGGAGACTGCGATAACGCGACTCACGGTACCGCGAACGGTGGACAGCGCCGGACGGCAGCCGGGTGGCGGGCCGGGGGCCGCCCGGCGTGTGGCGCTTTCCACCCGATCATATGGACATACCGTGGCCCCTCGGTCGCGCCCCGACCGCCGCCGGGGCCGGCCGCTCCCGCTCCCGTTCCGCCGCGGAGGTGTCCTTGTGACCGCGCCGACCCGTTCCTCCCGCCCGGTACGGCGCCCCCCGCACCGCTCCGCCTTCCGGCGCGCGGTACGGCGCTGCACCCTGTGGCTCACCGGCGGAGTCTCGCTGGTGGTGCTGGCGGCGAGCGGCGCCGGGCACGTCATGGTCACCGGGGCCGCGCGGCAGATCGGCCGGGTCGACGCGTTCCGCGGCATGCACCACCGGCCGGTCACCGGCACCGGGCTGAACTTCCTGGTCGTCGGCACGGACGGCCGCGACGGGATCACCCCCGAGGAGAAGCGCCGGTACCACCTGGGCGGGGTGGCCTGCCACTGCACGGACACGATGATGCTGGTGCACCTGTCCGCCGCCCGCGACCGCGCCCAGGTCGTCAGCCTGCCCCGCGACACCGCCACCGAGGTGCCCGCGCGCACGGACGCGGACGGCACCGAGCACCGCCGGCACGCCGCCAAACTGAACGCCGTCTACGCGGAGGGCGGCCCCGCCCTCACCGTCCGCACCGTGGAGAGCCTGACCGGGGTGCACATCGACCACTACCTGGAGGTCGACTTCGTCAGCTTCATGCGCAGCGTCGACGCCCTCGGAGGGGTGAACATCTGCACGCCGAAACCGCTCAAGGACAGCTACACCGGGCTGGACCTGCCCGCCGGCACCTCGCACCTCGACGGCGGCCGGGCGCTCCAGTACGTCCGCGCCCGGCACCTCGACGGCTCCGCCGACCTCGGGCGGATGCGGCGCCAGCAGCGCTTCCTCGCCTCCGTGCTGCGCACCCTGGCCTCCTCGGGGGCGCTGGTGAACCCGGTGCGCCTCCAGGGGATCTCCGAGGCCATGCTGCGTTCCGTACGGGCCGACACCGGGTTCGGCCCCCGCGAACTGGCCGATCTCGGGCAGGCGCTGCGCGGCTTCTCCCCCTCGTCCTCCGAATTCACCTCCGTCCCGCTGGCCGCGTCGAGCCCGCGGGTACCGGGGCTGGGGGCGACGGTGTCCTGGGACCAGGAGGCGGCCGGACGGCTGTTCCGGGCGCTGCGCGAGGACCGGCGGTTCGGCACCCGCCCGGCCCGCAGGGCGACACCCGCCGCAACGGTCCCGGTACCACCGGGGCAGATCCGGGTCCAGGTCTCCAACGGCACCTCCCGCCACGGGCTCGCCGGCGCGCTCGCCCAGGACCTGCGCGCCACGGGCTTCACCACCACCGTCGGCCCGGACGCCCCGGCCGGCACTCCGGAGGAGCACACGGTCATCGCCTACGACCCGCGGTGGGACCGTTCCGCCCTCACCCTCGCCACCGCCCTGCCCGGCGCCTGGCTGCGCCCCGTCCCCGGGCAGGGCGCGCTGATGCGGGTGACGGCCGGCCTGCGGCACACCGAGGTCCACCCCGTACGGTCCGCGGACGCGGCCCCGGAGCCGGCCCCGGCTCCGGCGGACCGCCCGGCGCTCACCGGCGACGA
>NZ_JCANQV010000399.1:0-4234 GCF_059553635.1 Candidatus Streptomyces philanthi | reverse complement strand
GCGGAGGAGTACCTGGCGCGCTACGGACACGCCCGCGCCCTCGTCCTGGCCCGCTTCGTCCCCGTCGTCCGCACCGTCCTCAACCCGCTGGCCGGCGCCCTGAACGTGCCGGTGCGCACCTTCACCCTCTGGCAGGTCACCGGCGGACTCCTGTGGAGCGTCGCGCTGCCGCTGGCCGGCTACGCCCTCGGCGCGTCCGTCCCCGACATCGACCGCTATCTGCCGCCCCTGGTCGCCCTCGTGGTCCTCGCCTCACTCGCCCCGCTGGCCCGGGAACTCCTGCGCGGCCGCCGCGCCGCGCCCGCCCCGGGGACACCGGCCGGACCCGCCGCCTCCCCGGCCCCGGCCACCGTTCCCGTCCCCGTCCCCGACCCCGCGACCCGCCCCCGGGCCGCCCGCCCCACCAAGGAGAACCCCCGGTGACCCGGTCCGCCCTCTCCGGCGCCGCGATCGACGGCGGCCTGTACACCTCGATCACCGACACGGCCCGTCACGCCCCCGCCGCCCTCAACACCGCCGTCTCCTACTGGACCGACTACGGGCTCGTCCTCTTCGCCGTCCTGATGGTGCTCGCCTGGTGGCGCTCGCGCGGCGCCGGCTCCGCCCGGACGGCCGTGGCACTGGCCGCCCCCCTGATCGTCGTCGTGGCCTTCGCCGTCAACGACGTCGTCAAGAGCCTGGTCGACGAGCAGCGGCCCTGCCGGACCCTGCACACCGTCACCGTCGAGGTGTGCCCGCCGGCCGGCGACTGGTCGTTCCCCAGCAACCACTCCGTGATCGCGGCCGCCGCCGTGGCCGCCCTGCTCCTCGCCGACCGCCGCATCGGCCTCCTCGCCGTCCCCGCCGCGCTCCTCATGGCGGCCTCCCGGGTCTGGGTCGGCGCCCACTACCCGCACGACGTCGTCGCCGGGCTCGCCGTCGGCGTCCTGGTGGCCTGGCCGCTGGGCCTGCTCGCCCGCCGCGCGGCCCCGCTCGTCGACCGCCTGGGCACCACGCGGCTGCGCCCCCTGGTCGCGACCCGGTGACCGCCCCCGAGGACGGGCGCGGCGGCACCGGGAGCGGTTCCTCCGGCCCCCGCGTCCCCTTCCGCCGGCCCCGCACCGGGCCGCTGATCACCGTCGCCGCGGTCTGCGCGGTGCTCCTCGCCGCCGCGTCCACCGTCGTCGCGGTACGCCACGGCGCCCCCTTCCCCGTCGAACGGGCCCTGCACGACTGGTGCGTGGCGCACCGCGGCGGCGCCTTCCTCCCGTCGGCGCGCGCCCTGACCGCCACCGGCACGGGCGTCGTGCCGTACGCGATCGCGGTGATCGCCGGGCTGCTGGCCGGGCGGGACGCCACCGGCCGGCTGTACGCCGTGACCTGGGCGGTGATCGTCCTCGGCACGGGCCAGCTGCTCCGGTACGGCCTGATGGAACTGCTCGCCCGCCCCCGGCCGCCGCTCGCCGACCGGGCCGTCGCCGTCACCGGCCACGCGTTCCCGTCCGGCCACGCGACGACGTCCGCACTCGCGGCCGGGCTGCTCGTCTGGGGTCTGCTCCACCGGGTGCGCCCCGCCGCCGCGCGCCTGTGGTGCCTGGTGTGCTTCCTGTGGGCGGTGGGAGTGGCCTGGACCCGGGTGTACCTGGGGGTGCACTGGCCCGGCGATGTGCTCGCCGGGTGGGTGTTCGCCGCGGGGTGGCTGGCCGTCGGACTGTGGGCCGCGCCGTTGTTGTTCCGCCGTTACCGTCCGTAGAACCTCGGGGCACTTCCATGGCGGGATGATGGTCGTACCAGGTCTTCGCCAAGGGGGCATGGACGGTGTCCCCGGGGAGCAGCACTGTCCTGGGCACCGCGTACCGGCACCGCCCGGCACGCCTCCGGCGCCCGCGTATCCGCACTCGGCACATACGCACCACCTGGGGGACAGCACCGATGAACCACTCTTCCCAGCCACCGGCGGACCGCCTCGTCCGCCCCGCGGCGAACCGGCCCCCCGGCCGCTGCGCCGCCGCCCCCGACAAGGACCCGACCCCGTGCGAGGGCCCGCACGACGCCGCCACCCTCATCGACCGCCACGGCACCGAGGTGGCCGGCTGCGTCCACCACTGCGCCCGGCTGCTGGCCGGCCTCGAAGGCGGCCGCGTCCATCCCTTCGTCCCGGCCGCCCGCTCCCTGGAGGTCTACTCCCGGGCCGGCGAACTCCCGCCGTTCGCCTGGGAGGTCGGCCTCTGACGCGCCACCCGGCGGGCCCGGCGCTTCCCCCGGGAGGCACCGGGCCCGCCGGGCATCCCCCGGCCCCGGCTCCCCACGGGAAGATCACTACTGGCCGCCGGCCCCAGGAGCTGGCACGCTTCGACGCGCGTGCCGGCCCCGACCGGCGCGCCGCGCCCGACGGCGCGTCCCCGACCGGAAGGAAGCCCCAGGTATGTCCCCTGCCTCCGCCACGGCCTCCGCGACACCCCCGGCCGTCCACCTCCCGACCCTCGCCGCCGTGGAAGCGCGGGTGCTGTGGCTGTCCACGGCGATCATCGACCACGCGAACCGGGTCCGCCCCAACCCCGCCGGACTCAAGGTCGGCGGGCACCAGGCGTCCTGCGCGTCGATGACCTCGATCATGACGTCCCTGTGGTTCCACCGGCTGACCGCCGACGACAGAGTGTCCGTCAAACCCCACGCCTCACCCGTACTGCACGCCCTCAACCACCTCCTCGGCGAACTGGACCCCCGGTACCTGACGACCCTGCGGGCCTTCGGCGGACTCCAGAGCTACCCCAGCCGCGCCAAGGACCCCGACCCGGTGGACTACTCGACCGGCTCCGTCGGCATCGGCGCCACCGCCCCCGTGTGGGGCGCGCTCGCCCGCCGTTACGTCGACGGGCACTTCGGCGGCGCCGGCACCGGACGGCAGTACTCCCTGCTCGGCGACGCCGAACTCGACGAGGGCGCCGTCTGGGAGGCGGTCCGGGACCCGATGACCGCCCGCCTGGGCGAAGTGGTGTGGATCGTCGACCTCAACCGCCAGTCCCTCGACCGCGTGGTGCCCGGCATCGCGGCCGGCGCCCTCCAGGGCATGTTCTCCGCCGCGGGCTGGCAGGTGCTCACCCTCAAGTACGGGCGGCTGCTGGAGGACCTGTTCGCCCGGCCCGGCGGCGAGGCGCTGCGCGCCCGCATCGACGCCATGGACAACCCGGAGTACCAGCGGCTGCTGCGCTGCACCGCCGCCGAACTGCGCGAGCGGCTCCCGGGCGCCGGTTCCACCGCCCGCCCCGTCGCACGGCTCATCAGCGGCCTCGACGACACCACCCTCCTCGCGGCCCTCCGCAACCTCGGCGGCCACGACCTGGGGGCCCTGCTCTCGGCGTACGACCGCATCGACGACACCCGCCCGACCGTGATCTTCGCGTACACCGTCAAGGGCCGCGGCCTGCCCACCGAGGGCCACCCGCAGAACCACTCCGCACTGCTGACGGAGCCGCAGATGCGGGAGCTCGCCGACCGCCTCGGCACCGACCTCGACGCCCCCTGGGCCGGCTTCGCGGACGGCACGCCCGAGGCGGAGCTGTGCGCGGCCACCGCCGAGCGGCTGCGTCGCCCGCACCACCCGGCGCACCGCCCGCCCGCCGTCCCCGCGGACACCGGCCGCACCCCGTCCGGCACCGGCAACACCCAGCAGGCGCTCGGCCGGCTGCTGCTGGACCTGACCCGCAGGGCGCCCGAGGTGGCGGGCCGGATCGTCACCGTCAGCCCCGACGTCAGCTCCACCACCAACCTCGGCGGCTGGATCAACAAGGTCGGCGTATGGGCGCACCACGAACGCGACGACTGGTTCGCCGACGACGCCGAAACCATCCTGCACTGGCGGGAGAAGCCCGCCGGCCAGCACATCGAACTCGGCATCGCCGAGACCAACCTCGTCGGCCTCCTCGGCGAACTCGGCGCCACCTGGAGCCGCTGGGGCCAGCCCCTGCTGCCCATCGGCGTGGTCTACGACCCGTTCGTCACCAGGGCCCTCGAACCGTGGTCCTTCGGCATCTACGCGGGCGGCCGATCGATCCTCGTCGGCACCCCGTCCGGGGTCACGCTGGCGCCGGAGGGCGGCGCGCACCAGTCCGTCACCACCCCCTCCCTCGGCCTGGAACAGCCCGGCTGCGTCAGCTACGAACCGGCCTTCGCCGTCGACACCGAATGGTGCCTGCTGGCCTGCCTCGCCCAACTCGGCACCCCCGACGGCAGCTCCGCCTACCTGCGGCTCTCC
>NZ_JCANQV010000398.1:0-4254 GCF_059553635.1 Candidatus Streptomyces philanthi | reverse complement strand
GCGTGCCGTCCTCCGTCCGCGGTCCGGCCGTGGCGGGCTCCCGTCCGTCCTCGGCCGCGGCCTTCTTGCGCTCCCGTGCCTCGGTGACGTCCGGGGCGGCGGGGGTGGTGGCCGCCTCGGTGAGGAGGGTGCCGGGAACGAGCACCCGGGCGACGGTGCCGGCGGCCGGGGCCTCGCCGAGCCGGACCTCGATGCCGCACTTGCGGGCGAGCGCGCCGACGACGAAGTGGCCCAGGAACCGGGTGGGTTCGGCCATGAAGCTGGCGGCGCCGGAGAGGCGGACGTTGGCCTCGGCCATGGCCTGGGCGCCCATGCCGGTGCCGTGGTCGACGATCGCGACGAGATAGCCGGCGCTGGTGCGGCGGCCCTCGACCTCCACATCGGTGTCGGGCGGGGAGAAGCTCAGCGCGTTCTCGATCAGTTCGGCGAGCAGATGGGCGACCTCGGAGACGACGGTGCCGCTGAGGAATCCCGCGTCGACGCGGCGGAGCTTGACCCGGCGGTACTCCTCGACCTCGGAGAGCGCGGCGCGGATGACGTCGGTGACGGAGAGCGGGGTGGCCCAGGTGCGCGGGCTGGCCTCGCCGGCGAGTACCAGCAGGCTCTCGGCGTTACGGCGCATACGGGTGGCGAGGTGGTCGAGTTCGAAGAGGTTGGCGAGGGTGGCGGGGTCGGCGTCCTCGTGCTCCAGCCGGTTGATGAAGCTGATCTGGCGGCGTACCAGGTTCTGGTTGCGGCGGCCGAGGTTGACCAGGGACTCGGTGGCGTTGCGGCGCAGGACGGCCTGCTCGGTGGCGAGGTCGTAGGCGACCTTCTGCACCTGGTCGAAGGCGTCGGCGAGCTGCCGCACCTCCGTTCCGGCGCCGCGCGGTACGGCGAGGCGGGCCAGCGGCTCGGGGCGTCCGGCCTCGGCCTGGACGCGGGCGACGGCGGCGGGCAGCCGGTCGCCGGCGACCTCGCGGGCCTGCCGGGTCAGCGAGCCGAGCGGGGCGGAGACCGAGCGGGCGGCGCCGATGGACAGGCCGCCGAGGGCGAGGACGGAGCCGACGGCGAGGAGGCCGAAGAGGACCAGGTTGCGGGTGGCGTCGGACTCCAGCTCGGTGGCGCGGTCCTTGAGGTCCCTGCCGAGGGAGGTCTGGACGGTGCGCAGCCCGTCGATGGTGGAGGTCGTCGCGTCGTACCAGGCGGCGGGCGGCACCCGGCCCGGTCCGGGGAGGACGCCCCGGCCGTCGGTGATCAGCCTCTCGTAGTCGAGCGTCTGGCGGGCGGCGGGGGTGGCGAGCGCCGCCTCGGCCTGCTGCCGCTGGTCCTTGGTGGCCCACTCGGGGAGTTCCGCCAGGGCGGCGAGGCGTCCGGAGCGGGTGGTCATGAAGCGGGTGTAGTCGTGGTGGGCGAAGCGTCCGGAGTGCAGGGAGCCGAGCACGATGGCGCGTTCCTGGCCCAGGTACTCCTTGGCCTGTCCGAGGACGCGGAGGGTCTGGTAGTCGGCGCGCAGCCGGGCGTCGCGGACGCCGGTGACGCCGAGGGTGAGGTGGTTGAGGGCGACGTTGGTGTCGGTGAAGTAGTCGTAGGTCCGGTCGGCGCGGCCGGAGCCGTTGTCGGCGGCGGCGCGGATGCCGGCGAGGGCGTCGACGCGGCGCAGGGCGCGGCGCAGCGCGTCGGCGGAGGCTCCCGGGCGGTCGGCCAGTTCTCGGCGCAGTGCCGCGAGGGAGGCGTCGGTGCGCTCACGCTGGGCGAGCATCCGGGAGCGGAAGCCGGTGACGCCGCCGACGTAGCCGGTGGTCAGGCCGCGTTCCTTCTGGTGTTCGTGGACGAAACCCTGGAGGGCGTCGGAGAGGTGGGCGTCGGCGGCGGTGGAGCTGGCGTTGGTGTAGTCGCCGACCTGCCGGGCGGCGAAGGCGCCGAGCAGCGTCAGGAGTATGACGAGGGCGACGCAGAGGATGCGGACGAGTTTGGCGCGGATGGTGCGGGGCGTCACGAACGTCGCCGTGAGCGCCCGGCGTAAGCGCTGTGTCCTGGTTTCCGTGGTGCGTGTATCCACTGATCGGACTTTCGAAGTGTGCTGACGGTTTATGCAGAAGGCATCTGCAGTCGTGTCAACGACGCTTCACCGGGAGGGTCACCCGATCATCTGCCCGGACCGGGCCGCACTTTCCGGGCTGCCGCCGTCCGTGCTGGTCCCCCGGCGGAACCTACTCGGCGGTCCGTGCGGATTTCTTCTGACCACATGTCGACATCGCGGGTTTGCGGCGGGGTCTCGTGACGACCGTCACAGCATCAGTTGGGCACCGCGTCAACCGAACTGACGTCACACCACCCTCTTTGCACCAGATGTGTCACGAACCCCCCGTGCGGCCGCCATCCGCTTGGCGCGACGTCCGCCTCATGGAGGACCATAGGGGGGCGGACACACAGACACGCGGTGAGAGGAGGCGTCCATGGGATCGATGCGGAAGGCGAGCGCCTGGCTCGGCCTCGTCGACGACAACGATGACGAGCGCTACTACGACGACGAGTACGCCGAGGAGCCCGCCGCCGGCCCGGCCGGCGGCGACTCCTGGGTGACCGACCCCCGGTTCCGGGTGGCCGACCGGGCCGCGCAGGAACAGGGCACCCGCATCGCCACGGTGACCCCGGACGGCTTCGCGGACGCGCGGGTCATCGGCGAACTCTTCCGGGAGGGCGTCCCGGTGATCGTCAATCTGACGGCCATGGAGTCCTCCGACGCCAAGCGCGTGGTGGACTTCGCCGCCGGGCTGGCCTTCGGGCTGCGCGGCTCGATCGAGCGGGTGGCCACCCGGGTGTTCCTGCTCACCCCCGCCGACTACCGCGTGATCAGCGGTGACGCCCGCGGCCGGCGCGGCGGCTTCTACAACCAGAGCTGAGCGCCGCCGCGCCCCGGCCCGTCCGGTGCCGCCCGCCGGCGGCGCGGCCGGGCGGGAGGGCTCACCGGAAGGCGTCGAGCCCGGTGAGCGCCTTGCCCAGCACGAGCTGGTGCATCTCGACGGTGCCCTCGTAGGTGAGCACCGATTCCAGGTTGGTGGCGTGCCGCATCACCGGGTACTCCAGGGAGATCCCGTTGGCGCCCAGGATCGTCCGGGCCGTGCGGCAGATCCCGATCGCCTCGCGGACGTTGTTCAGCTTGCCGAAGCTGACCTGTTCCGGCCGCAGCCGCCCCGCGTCCATCCGCTGCCCCAGGTGGTGGGCGAGCAGGATGCCCTTGTGCAGTTCGACGGCCATGTCGGCGAGTTTGGCCTGGGTGAGCTGGAAGCCGCCGATGGGGCGGCCGAACTGCTCGCGGGTGCGGGCGTACTCCAGTGCCGACTCGAAGCTGGCGCGGGCCGCGCCCATGGCGCCCCAGACGATGCCGTAGCGGGCGTGGCTCAGGCAGCTGAGGGGGCCGCGCAGGCCGGTGGCGCCGGGGAGGACCGCGTCGGCGGGGAGCCGGACCTCGTCCAGGACGAGTTCGCTGGTGACCGAGGCGCGCAGCGACCACTTGTGCCGGATCTCGGGGGCGGAGAAGCCGGGGGTGCCGGCGGGGACCAGGAAGCCGCGGATGCCGTCGTCGGTGTGGGCCCAGACCACCGCGACCCCGGACACCGAGCCGTTGGTGATCCACATCTTGCGGCCGGTCAGCACCCAGTCGGAGCCGTCGCGGCGGGCGTGGGTGCGCATCGAGGAGGGGTCGGAGCCGTGGTCGGGTTCGGTGAGGCCGAAGCAGCCGATGATCTCGCCGGAGGCCATCCGCGGCAGCCACTGCTGCTTCTGTTCCTCGGAGCCGAAGCGGTGGATCGCGTACATGGCGAGGGAGCCCTGGACGGAGACGAGGGAGCGGATGCCGGAGTCGGCGGCCTCCAGTTCCAGGCAGGCCAGGCCGTACTGGACGGCGCCGGCGCCCGCGCAGCCGTAGCCGGTCAGGGACATGCCGAGCGCGCCGAGGGAGCCGAGTTCGCGGGCGAGGTCGCGGATACCGGGGAGTTCGCCGCGCTCGTACCAGTCGGCGATGTGGGGCAGGACGCGGTCGGCGGCCCAGCGGCGGACGGTGTCGCGGACGGCGCGGTCCTCGTCGGTGAGCAGGTCGTCGATGCCGAGGGGGTCGGCGGGGTCGAAGGACGGTGCGGGCATGGCGGGCCTCCGGGGAGCGCGAGAAACTAGCAGTGGTAGTTATTGCTCGCGCCGACCGTACGACCGATGCCGCCGCACGGGCAAGGGCCGCCGCCGCGCGCCGGGCCCGTCGTCACCCTCCCGTCCGCC
>NZ_JCANQV010000397.1:0-4275 GCF_059553635.1 Candidatus Streptomyces philanthi | reverse complement strand
GGCGGTGGGGTCGGGGTGCTCGGGCGCGGTGTCCTCATGTGCTCGTGCGCCGGCCGCCGGGCCCTTGCCGCCCTTCTTGCGGAACGGGTTCACGCCTGTCACGGCGCCGACCGGTCTCAGGCCGCGCAGTCGCGGCAGATCGGCTGGCCGTTCTTGTCCTCCGCGGCGAGCTGGCTGCGGTGGTGGACCAGGAAGCAGCTCATGCAGGTGAACTCGTCCTGCTGCTTGGGCAGGACGCGGACGGCCAGTTCTTCGTTGGACAGGTCGGCGCCGGGGAGTTCCAGGCCCTCGGCCTGCTCGAACTCGTCGACGTCGACGGCCGAGGCGGACTTGTCGTTCCGCCGCGACTTCAGTTCCTCGATGCTGTCCTCGTTGAGGTCGTCATCGGTCTTGCGTGGAGTGTCGTAATCCGTTGCCATGTCGCTCTCCCCCTCCGGGTGTCTGCGGTGTCTCAGCGCTCGTAACGCATGAGAGGCCGGACTTGTGCCCGACCTGAGGCGGAGATTTTGCCTCACATCAAGGTCTGTTACTCAATCGACACCCAACCGCACCCCTGAAGAGGTGATCGGTTTGGATGGCGAACAGGACCGTACACGGTCCGAATGTCGCACTGTACGGAAGCCGTCCCCTGTACTTCCCGTGAACGGTGCCCGGGGAAACCCGGATTTTCCCGGCTTTCCACCGGTCTCTCCGGTCACGGAGCGTCGACGGCCGGAAATTCGCGCCTGTGAGCGATCACACACGTCCACAGGGCGGGCGAGCCGTCCGAATTCCGCGCAAAGCGAACTGGGGCGAAGGATGACCGGCCGACCCCGTTCCCGTCAAACCGCCCGCCGCGGGCGCAGGCGGCACGGCGGCGTCCGCGCGGCCACCGGTGCGCCCGGCGGACGTGCCGTGGCACGGCGGACGGCCCCGGGGCACGCGGGCGCTCCCCGGGGGCCGGGGCCGTGCGTCACAACGGCAGCACCACCCGCATCGTGAGGCCGCCGCCGTCGCGCGGCTCGGCGGTGATGGTGCCGTCGTGGGCGCGCACCACGGAGCGGACGATGGACAGGCCCAGTCCGACGCCCTTGTCGCTGCCGGTGCGCTCGGTGCGCAGGCGGCGGAAGGGCTCGAAGAGGTTCTCCACCTCGTAGGCGGGGACGACGGGCCCGCTGTTGGAGACCACCAGGACGGCGCAGCCCGGCTGCGGCTCGGTGGTGACCTCCACCCATCCGTCGGGGACGTTGTAGCGCACGGCGTTCTGGACGAGGTTGAGCGCGATGCGCTCCAGCAGGACGCCGCTGCCCTGGACGAAGACCTGCCGGCGCACGCCGCGGAACTCCACGCCCTTGGCCTGGGCCTCGCCGCGGGTCTGGTCGACGGCCTGGGAGGCGACCTCGGCCAGGTCCACCGGCCTCTTGTCGACGATCTTGTTCTCGCTGCGGGCGAGCAGCAGCAGGCCCTCCACCAGCTGCTCGCTGCGCTCGTTGGTGGCCAGCAGCGTCCTGCCCAGCTGGACCAGCTCCGGGGAGGCGTCCGGGTCGGAGAGCTGCACCTCCAGCAGGGTGCGGTTGATCGCCAACGGGGTACGCAGCTCGTGCGAGGCGTTGGCGACGAACCGCCGCTGGGACTCGAAGGCCCGGTCCAGCCGGTCGAGCATCTCGTCGAAGGTGTCCGCGAGCTCCTTCAGCTCGTCGTCGGGGCCGCCCAGCTCGATCCTGCGGTGCAGGTCGGAACCGGCGACCCGCTGCGCGGTGCGCGTGATCCGGCCCAGCGGCGACAGCACCCGCCCCGCCATCGCGTACCCGAAGGCGAACGCGACGACGGTCAGCCCGAGCAGGGTCAGCAGCGAGCGGTTGAGCAGCCCGTTCAGCGCGACCGCGTGCTGGTGCTGGAGGCACTCGCCGGCCGCGCGGTTGAGCTGGGGGATGTCGTTGACGGCGCTCAGTCCGGGGCAGGTGGAGCTGGAGATCCGCAGCGAATCCGCGTCATCGATCTTGAAGGGCAGCTGGTTGCCGACGCTCAGCGCGTTGGCCGCCAGGATGTAGATGATCGTCAGCAGGACGACGCCGGCCATCAGGAACATCCCGCCGTACAGCAGGGTGAGCCGTATCCGGATGGTGGGCCGCAGCCAGGGGAAGGGCCTCACGGTCACCGGCTGGGGGTCCCAGGTGGGCTTGGGCGGGGTGGGGGGCGGTGGGGTGGCCGAGGGCCTGGAGAACGACGGCAGGGACGGCATCGGCGGTCAGATCCGGTATCCGGAGCCGGGCACCGTGACGATCACCGCGGGCTCGCCCAGTTTGCGGCGCAGGGTCATGACGGTGACGCGGACGACGTTGGTGAACGGGTCGGTGTTCTCGTCCCACGCCTTCTCCAGCAGCTGCTCCGCGGAGACGACGGTGCCCTCGCTGCGCATCAGCACCTCCAGCACCGCGAACTCCTTGGGCGCCAGCTGCACCTCCCGGCCGTCGCGGAACACCTCGCGCCGGTTGGGGTCGAGCTTGATGCCCGCCCGCTCCAGGACCGGCGGCAGCGCGACGGTCGTACGCCGCCCCAGGGCCCGCACCCGGGCGATCAGCTCGGTGAACGCGAACGGCTTGGGCAGGTAGTCGTCCGCCCCGATCTCCAGGCCCTCCACCCGGTCGCTGACGTCCCCGGAGGCCGTCAGCATCAGCACCCGGGTGGGCAGCCCCAGCTCGACAAGCCTGCGGCAGACGTCGTCGCCGTGGACGAGGGGCAGGTCACGGTCGAGGACGACGACGTCGTAGTCGTTGAGCTCGATGCGTTCCAGGGCCGCAGCGCCGTCGTAGACCACGTCGACGGCCATGGCCTCCCGGCGCAGTCCGGTGGCCACCGCATCGGCGAGCAGCTGCTCGTCCTCGACGACGAGAACACGCACGTCGCAATTCCTTCCTCACGGCCCACGGGACGGGGCACGGCAATCCGGCAGAGTTCCTCCATCCTGCCCCCAAGAGCCGTAAACCGGCGGTAAGAGGGGCCGTAGCGCCCACCCCGCGCGGTGACGGAGCGTGTTCGGCGGGATTGCCGGGCGCCTTGAGGTTTCCCTGAGGTGGCGCGGGGGGAGGACGAGTGCACACCCGCGATCACACCCTGCCCGGCGTCGTGTCACGACCTGATCCGCGCAGGGACCACTTCGTGATCGACCCACCCGTCGGCACACCCGTGCCACCGACCCACGACGAGGGGGCGCACCATGGACGCGTTCACCGCAGGCATTCTGCAGCGCATACGGAACACCGAAGCCGATCTGGTCCGGGCCCGCGCGTCGGGCGACGACTTCCTCGCCGAGGTCGAGGAGGCGGAGCTGGAGGACCTGCAGCGCCTGGCCACCGAGCACGGCGTGGAGGTCGGGACGCCCCGCGCCTGACCCGGCCCCACCGGCCCCGCGCCCCGTCGGCCCCCGTGGCTGCCGGGGCGTTGTCGTGCCGCGTCAGTCGTGCCAGGCGCCCAGGTCGTCCAGGAGCGGCTGGAGGACGGCGAACAGCTCCGGGGAGGCGGCCAGCGTCAGCTCGCCGGAGGCGGCCGCCCCCAGGCGGCCGCCGGTGAGCGCGCCGGCCTCGCGGGCGATCAGGACGCCCGCCGCCAGGTCCCACGGGTTCAGGCCGCGCTCGTAGTACGCGTCCAGGCGGCCGCAGGCCACGTCGCACAGGTCGATGGCGGCCGAGCCGCCGCGCCGGATGTCGCGGACCTTCGGCAGCAGGGCGCGGACCACCTCGGCCTGGGCGGCGCGCCGCTCGGTGAGGTAGCCGAAGCCGGTGCCGACCAGCGCCTGGGACAGCGGCGGGGCGGGGCGGTGGCGCACGGGTTCGCCGTTGCGGAAGGCACCGCCGCCGAGGACGGCGTGGTAGGTCTCGCCGCGCATCGGGGCGGCGACCACACCCGCGACGGTGGTGCCGTCGCGTTCCGCGGCGATGGACACGGCCCAGGAGGGCAGGCCGTAGAGGTAGTTGACGGTGCCGTCCACCGGGTCGACGATCCAGCGCACGCCGCTGGTGCCGTCGCTGCTGGCGCCCTCCTCGCCGAGGAAGCCGTCGTCGGGGCGGTGCTCGGCGAGGAAGCCGGTGATCAGCTTCTCGGAGGCGATGTCCATCTCGGTGACGACGTCGATGGGGCTGGTCTTGGTGGCGGCGACGCCCAGGTCGGCGGGCCGGCCGTCGCACAGCAGCCGCCCGGCGCGGTGGGCGGCCTCCAGGGCCAGGGCGAGCAGTTCGTCGTTCAGGGGGTCGGACACGGGGCTCCTTGCGCGGGACGGGCGGGGGACAGGGGGCCGGG
>NZ_JCANQV010000396.1:0-4349 GCF_059553635.1 Candidatus Streptomyces philanthi | reverse complement strand
CTCGGCGCGCGGGGCGTGTCCGGCGGGTCGAGGGTCAGGACCTGTTCCACCGGGCGGCGGGGGGTGCCGGTGCCCCGGGGGCCGTAGCCCAGGCGCAGCACCATCTGCGGGTAGCCGGACCCGTACACCGGGTCGCGGAGGATCCAGCGGAGGTCGGGCCATTCGAGGGCCTGGGAGGCGAAGGAGCCGCTGAGGCCGTGCAGGGTGGCGGTGAGCAGGACCCGTTCCATGGCCTGTCCGGCGCGCAGCCAGTCGGCGGGGGTGTCCTCGTCGGTGCTCAGCAGCACCAGCTGGGGGCGCTTCTCGAAGTCCGCGAAGGGCCGGCCGGGCAGCGGCTGGGTGGAGGCGAAGTCCCGGGTGGGGGCCGTTCCGCCGCGTTTGCGGGGGCCGAAGGCCGCCTCGGGGATGCCGTCGTCGGCGGCGGTGCCGCCGGCGCGGCGCGTCCAGTGCTCCAGTTCCGCCCGCCGGCCGCGGTCCATGGCGTTGTAGCCCTCGGCGGTGCCGATGAGGTCGAGGACGGTCTCCAGGTGGGCGTCGCGCAGGAAGGTGAACGTGGTGTCCTCGCGTCGCGCGGCCTCGGCGAGCGCGGCGCGGACGTCCTCGGGGATGCGCCGGTCCTCGAAGGGGTGGCGGCTGGTGTGCCGCTCGTGGATCGCGGGGTGGAGGGCGGCGGGAGGTTCGTCCGGTGTGCCGTGGGGCGGGCCGACGCGGAGGGTGGCGAGCAGGTCCGGCCGGGAGGGGTCGGGCAGCAGGGCCGCCGCCGAGGTCAGGCCGGCGCGGGAGACGGCGACCCGCAGGTTCAGCAGCGCGGCACCGCACCCCAGGTGCAGACTGCGGTCGACGGGGTCGGTGTGGGGCAGGCGGCGGGTGAGGTCGGCGAAGAGGGTGAACGTCCGGCCGGCACGGTCGTAGGTGAACCTCCAGGGCTGTGCGTTGTGCATCGACGGGGCGGCCGTCGCGTCGGCGACGAACCGGGCCACCGTCGCGTCGTCGAGCGGGGCACGGGCCATGGGGGCCTCCGTCGGGGCGGCGAGCGGCGCGGACCCCTCAACCCTGGTCCGCCGGGGCCCGTCCGGGCAGGGGCCTAAGGTCCCTGGGCGCGGACCACTCGACCCTCCGGGCACGCCGGGGCCGGCCGCGTACGGCGGCGGGCGGATGGGCCGGTGCTCCCCGGGCCGGGACCGACCGGCCCATGGCCGCGGGCCGCGCCCGGACCCAGGCTGGTCGTGGAAGACGCGGGACCCGTGCCGGAGGGAGAGGCCGGTCATGAAGGCACTCGTCTATCACCGCCCCGGGCAGTCCTCGTGGGACGACGTACCGGACCCCGGTCTCCGGGAGGCCACCGATGTGGTGGTCCGGGTCGGCACCGTCACGATCTGCGGGACCGATCTGCACATCCTCAAGGGCGACGTCCCCGAGGTGGCGCCGGGCACGGTGCTGGGGCACGAGGCCGTCGGCGAGGTGGTGGAGGCGGGCGGCCAGGTGCGGTCCGTGCGGCCCGGGGACCGGGTGCTGGTGTCGTGCATCTGCGCCTGCGGCCGCTGCCGCTTCTGCAAGGAGGCCCGCTACGGGCAGTGCCTGGAGGGCGGCGGCTGGGTCCTGGGCCGCACCCTGGACGGCACCCAGGCCGAGTACGTCCGGGTGCCGTACGCCGATCACTCCGTCCATCCGCTGCCGCCCACGGTGGACGGCAAGGACGCGGTGCTGCTGGCGGACATCTTCCCCACCGCCTACGAGGTGGGGGTGCTCAACGGCCGGGTGGGGCCCGGGGACACCGTCGCGGTGATCGGCGCGGGGCCCGTGGGCCTGGCCGCCGTCGTCGCCTCCCGGATGGTCAGCCCGGCGCGGATCATCGCCGTCGACCTGGCGGAGCCCCGGCTCGCCGCGGCCCGCAAGGTCGGCGCGGACGCGGTGGTGAACGCGGCGGAGTCCCCGGAGGACATGATCGCGGACCTCACCGAGGGCGCCGGCGCCGATGTGGCGATGGAGGCGGTGGGGGTGCCGGAGACGTTCGAGCTGTGCACCCGGGTGGTGCGGCCCGGCGGGCGGGTCGCCAACATCGGCGTCCACGGCCGGCCGGCCACGCTCCACCTGGAGGAACTGTGGAGCCGGGACCTGACCGTCACCACCGGGCTGGTGGACACCTGGACGGCGCCGATGCTGCTGCGGATGGCCGTCGCGGGCCGTCTCCCCCTCTCCGACCTGGTCACCCATGCCTTCCCCCTCGACCGGATGGAGGAGGCGTACGAGGTCTTCGCCTCGCCGGACGAGACCGGTGCCCTCAAGGTCGTGCTGAGCACCGGCAGGTCCCAGGAGGTCGTGGAGCGCACCACCCCGCTCTCCGCGCCCCCGCACGTCGAAGGGACGGCGTCATGACGGGCGGACCCCCGCGCCCCGCGGACCCGGAGAACGCCCCGGACCGCAGCGACCTGGGGCGCCGGGTCGCGAGGCGCCGCCGGGAGCTGGGGCTGTCGCGGGAGCAGGTCGCGGCCAAGGCGGCCGCGGCCCCCGGCTACCTCCGGTACGTGGAGGAGCACACGGCCCGGCCCGGCCTCGGGTTCCTGCTGCGGCTGGCCGACGCGCTGGACACCACGGTGGCCGAGCTGGCCGGCGGCACGGCGGAGCTGCCGGAGGGGTTCGGGCGGGCCGGGGCGCGCCCCGAGGTGCTGACGATGACCACCGGGGAGTGCTGGGACCGGCTCGCGGGCCACGGGGTGGGGCGGGTCGCGGTGACGGTGGGCGGCGTGCCCGCCGTCTACCCGGTGAACTACACCGTCGTCGGCGGTCTCCTCGTCTACCGGACGGCCCCGGGCTCCGGTCCGGCGGCGGCCGCCGGGCACGAGACGGCCCTGGAGGCCGACCATCTCGACGAGGCGTTCAGCCAGGGCTGGAGCGTCCTCGCGGTGGGTCCGGCGCGCGCCGTCACCGACCCGGAGGAGGCGCGCGGGCTGGACGAGAAGGCGTTCAGCCGCCCGTGGGTGGGCGGCGACCGCACGGAGTGGGTCGCCCTCCGCCCGGACCGGCTGACGGGCCGCCGCATCCGCGTCCAGGGCACCGGCGGGGAGCCGGGGGCGGCGCCGTGAGGGACGGCGTACGGCAGGGGGGCGTGAGGAAGCGAACGGAGGCATCCGATGAACAGGACACTGGAGTGGTCCGTACAGGTCCATCTCTTCGAGAAGAAGGGGTCGACCACGGCGCGCGCGGTGCTGGACACCGGCGCCACCTCGCTCACCGGGTACGGCAGCGCCCGCTGCAACCCCTCGGACCGGGACGTCCCGGAGATCGGTGACGAGCTGGCCGCCGGGCGGGCGATCGAGGACCTCGGCGAGCAGCTGATCCGGGCGGCCGACGAGGACGTGGCGAGCGCCACCGGCTCGCGGCCCGAGGGCGGCTGAGCGGTCAGCTCTCCGGCACCCAGCCCGCTTCCGGGGCCTGCGGCGCGGGCGCCGCAGGCGGGCCGGGCGGTTCGGCGAGGGCACACCACGACAGCGGCACCAGCAGGTCGGAGACGTGCCGGGAGACGACGAGCAGCAGATCGTCCAGGGTCACCATCCCGACGGTCCGTGCCCCGTCCAGCACCGGAAGCCTGCGGACGCCGGAGCGCCCCATCGCCCGGTACGCCTCGTCGATGTCGTCGTCGCCGCGCACGGTGACGACCGGCGCGGTCATCACCTCGGCGACCGGGGTGTGCGGTGTGCGCCCCTCGGCGAGTCCGCGCAGCGCGAGGTCGCGGTCGGTGACGATCCCGCGGACGGCCCCGTCGTCCACCACGACGACGCAACCGACCATGCGCTGCTCCATCCGCCGGGCGGTCTCCCGCAGCCCGGTGGCGGGCGGCACCGTCACGACGGGTGTGCGCATCACCTCGCGGACCTTCACGGCGGGCTCCTGACGGATGCCGGAACGGACGCGGTGCGCGGGCGGGGTGCCCGCCACCCCGTGGTCCGGCGGGCGGGTCCGGTCTGCTGTCCACTCTCGTCCCGGGGGCGGGCGAGCGCCGTGGGTCGGGTGTCCCCTCCCCCGGCCCGAACGGCCCATCCGGGCGCCGGGTCAGCCGGGCTGCGGGACGACGGCGACAGGGCAGTCCGCGTGGTGCAGCGCGGCGTGCGCCACCCGGCCGAGTTGGAGGCCGAAGTGGCCGGAGCGGCGCCGCGCCCCGAGGACGAGCAGGTCGGCGGCGGCGGAGCGCCGCACCAGCACCTTGTGCGGCGGCCCCTCGGCAAGGTCGAGGCGTACCCGGACGTCGGGGTGGGCGGCGGCGGGCCCCGCCAGGGCCTCGTCGAGGAGTTCCGCCGCGCCCCGCTCGTGGTGGTGTCCGCGCTCCCCGGAGCGCAGGGGCGTGCCGGTCT
>NZ_JCANQV010000395.1:0-4350 GCF_059553635.1 Candidatus Streptomyces philanthi | reverse complement strand
AGGGCGCGGCGACGCTCCCGCTCGTCCGGTGCCGCGTCCTGCCGGGCGAGGGCGCGCAGGGCGGCGAGGTCGTCGGGGACGGGGGCGTAGCCGCCCGGCAGGGCCTCCTGGAGGCGGCCGAGGTAGCCGGCGGCGGAGCCGGGCAGGGCGTCGCGGTAGCGGGCGAGATCGGCGTGCAGGAAGGCGCGCAGCCGCTCCCCCTCGCACACCGCCTCGTCGACCGCCTCGGCCAGCCTGCGGCACTCCTCGGCGTCCCCCGGCAGCTCCCGGGACAGGGGGCCGAACGGGTCGGCGAGGGCGTTGGGCGGCAGTGCGCGGGCAAGGGCGCGACGGAGCACACGCAGTTCCTCGGCACTGAACGCCATGCCGCCGTGGGATCCGTATGGCATAGGCATGCGAGGACTTTACGTCCAATAAGGACAAAAGCCGCTCAATTGAGGGGCTGCGGCGCGGCCCGCCGCCTTGGGCACCGGCCCCGGGCGGCGGGCCCCCGCTCAGCCCCGCAGGACGTTGCGCTCGTAGACCAGCCGCAGGCCGATCAGGGTGAGCCAGGGCTCGTGCTCGTCGATCACGGAGGACTCGCCCAGGACCATCGGCGACAGACCGCCCGTGGCGATCACGGTCACCTCGTCCGGGTCGTCGGACAGCTCCCGCGCCATCCGCCGGACGACCCCGTCCACCTGCCCGGCGAACCCGTAGAGGATGCCGGACTGCATCGCCTCGACGGTGTTCTTGCCGATCACGCTGCGCGGCCGGGCCAGCTCGATCTTGCGGAGCTGGGCGCCCTTGACACCCAGGGCGTCCACCGAGATCTCGATGCCGGGCGCGATGACCCCGCCGACGTACTCGCCGCGCGCGCTCACCGCGTCGAAGGTGGTGGCGGTGCCGAAGTCGACGACGACGGCGGGTCCGCCGTACAGCTCGACGGCGGCGAGCGCGTTGATGATCCGGTCGGCGCCGACCTCCTTGGGGTTGTCCATGAGGATCGGCACGCCCGTCTTGACGCCGGGCTCCACCAGGACGGCGGGCACGTCGCCGTAGTAGCGCCGGGTGACCTCGCGCAGCTCGTGCAGGACGGAGGGGACGGTGGAGCAGATGGCGATGCCCTCGATGCCGTCGCCCAGCTCGTCGCCGAGGAGCGGGTGCATGCCCATCAGGCCGTGCAGCAGGACGGCCAGTTCGTCGGCGGTGCGGCGGGCGTCGGTGGAGATCCGCCAGTGCTCGACGATCTCGTCGCCGTCGAACAGGCCCAGAACGGTGTGGGTGTTGCCCACGTCAATGGTCAGCAGCATGGCGGTCAGTGGTCCTCGCGCAGGTCGAGGCCGATGTCGAGGATCGGGGAGGAGTGGGTGAGCGCGCCGACGGCCAGGTAGTCGACGCCGGTCTCCGCGTACGTACGGGCGCTGGCGAGGGTGAGGCGGCCGGAGGACTCCAGGGCGGCGCGGCCCGCGACGAGGTCGACGGCCTCCTTGGTCAGCTCGGGCGTGAAGTTGTCCAGCAGGATCAGGTCGGCGCCCTCGGCGAGGACCGGCGGGATCTGGTCGAGCCGGTCGACCTCCACCTCGATCGGCACGCCCGGGAACTCGTCGCGCACGGCCCGGAACGCCTCGGCGACGCCCCCGGCCGCGACGACGTGGTTGTCCTTGATCAGCGCGGCGTCGGACAGCGACATCCGGTGGTTGACGCCACCGCCGCAGCGCACCGCGAACTTCTCCAGGGCGCGCAGGCCCGGCGTCGTCTTGCGGGTGTCGCGGACCTTGGCGCCGGTGCCCTCCAGGGCGTCGGCCCAGGCCCGGGTCGCGGTCGCGATGCCGGACAGCCGGCACAGGATGTTCAGGGCGCTGCGCTCGGCGGTGAGCAGATCGCGGGTGCGGGTGGTGACGCTGAGCAGGACGGTGCCCGCCTCGACCCGATCGCCGTCCTCGACGTGCCGCTCTACGGCGAACTCCTCGGTGCACACGATCGACAGGACCACCTCGGCGATCCGCAGCCCGGCGACCGTACCGGCCTCGCGGGCCGTGAAGTCGGCGGTCGCCACCGCGCCCTCGGGGACGGTCGCCACGGTCGTGACGTCCACCCCCTGGTCGAGGTCCTCCTCCAGGGCCAGGTGGGCGATGCCCTCCACCTGGACGGGGTCGAGCCCGGCGTCCACCAGCAGCGCCGCGAGGTCCGGGTCGAGGCCGCAGGTCAGCGGGTCCAGCTCATAGCCGTCACCGCAGCCGCAGCCGTCACCGCAGCCACCGGCGGTCCCGGACGGGGGCGCGCCGATCTGGAGAAGGGGGAGGTCGTCCGGGGTGCTGCTGCTCACGGGGTGGGCTCCGTATCGGGATGGGGAGGTGCGGGTACGGGGACGCCTGCGGCGCCCGTGGTGGCCGGGAAGGCCGCGGAATCGGTGGTGCGTACGGTGAGGGCGCGGTCCGCGTCGAGGACGATGCGGAAGTGGCGGCGCCAGAGGGTGTCGTCCCGGTCGGGGTGGTCCTCGCGCCAGTGGCAGCCGCGCGTCTCGGCGCGCCGCCGCGCCGCCTCGACCAGCACCCGGGCGACGCAGAGCAAGTTGGTCGCCTCCCACGCCTCGACACCGGGCACCGGGGGCTTGCCCGACGGGGCGTCGGCGTCCGTCGTGGGGCGCGCGGACCGCTCATGGGCCTCGGCGGCCTCCCGGTGGAGGCGGCCCAGCCGTTCCGCGGCCCGCGCCAGGCCGTCGGCGCTGCGCAGCACGCCCGCGCCCTCGGTCATGATCTGCTGCACGGTGGCCCGCGCCTCAGGGGCGACGAGCGGGAGAGCGGCCGCCGTACGGGCACGAGGGCGCCCGCCGTCCGTACGCGCCCCCGCGTGCGCCCCGCGTGCGATGTCCGCCGCGATCCGCTCGGCGAAGACGAGCCCTTCGAGCAGGGAGTTGGAGGCCAGGCGGTTGGCGCCGTGCACACCGGTGCAGGCGACCTCGCCGCAGGCGTACAGCCCCGGCACGGTCGTCCGGCCGTACAGGTCCGTGCGGACGCCCCCGGAGGCGTAGTGCGCTGCGGGGGCGACGGGTATGGGCTCGGCGACCGGATCGAAGCCGTGGGCGCGGCAGGCGGCGAGGATGGTCGGGAAGCGGCTCTCCCACAGGGCGGCGCCGAAGTGCCGGGCGTCCAGGTACATGTGCGCGGTGCCCTGCTCCCGGGCGCGGCGCGTGATCGCCTTGGCCACGATGTCGCGCGGGGCCAGCTCGGCGAGTTCGTGCTGCCCGGTCATGAACCGGACGCCGTCCGCGTCGACCAGATGGGCGCCCTCGCCCCGTACGGCCTCGGAGATCAGCGGCTGCTGGCCCTCCGCGTCCGGGCCCAGGTAGAGGACGGTCGGGTGGAACTGGACGAATTCGAGGTCGGAGACCTCGGCACCGGCCCGCAGGGCCAGCGCGACACCGTCGCCGGTGGAGACGGCGGGGTTGGTGGTCGCGGAGAAGACCTGGCCCATGCCCCCGGTGGCGAGGACCACGGCGGGCGCGTGCACGGCCCCCACGCCGTCGTGCTGCCCCTCCCCCATGACGTGCAGGCTCACGCCCGAGGTGCGGCCCTCCGCATCGGTGAGGAGGTCGAGGACGAGGGCGTTCTCGACGATGCGCAGCCCGGCGGCGCGCACCGCCTCGACGAGGGCGCGGGAGATCTCGGCACCGGTGGCGTCGCCGCCCGCGTGCGCGATGCGCCGGCGGTGGTGGCCGCCCTCACGGGTGAGGGCGATGGTGCCGCCCCCGGGGGCGGTGTCGAACCGCGCGCCCGTACGGATCAGCCGGTGGACGGCGCCGGGCCCCTCGGTGACGAGGGTGCGCACGGCGGTCTCGTCGCAGAGCCCGGCGCCCGCGACGAGGGTGTCGTCGAGGTGCTGCCCGGGGGTGTCGCCGTCGCCGAGCGCCGCCGCGATGCCGCCCTGGGCCCAGCGCGTGGAGCCGTCGTCGAGGCGGGCCTTGGTGACGACGACGGTGCGGCGCCCGGCGGCGGCGCAGCGCAGGGCCGCCGTCAGCCCGGCGACACCGGAGCCCACCACGACGACATCGGCGTCGATCGCCCACCCCGGGGGCGGGGCCGTCAGACGGCATCCGGTGGCGGGGGCCGGGGTGCTCCCGGTGGCTGTTCCGGTGGCGGTCATCGGCTCGCTCCGAGGGGGCCTTGGGGGGCGTGGGCGTCGGCGGTGCCGGGGCGCGGGGCGGTCCGGTGCGCCGGGAACGTGAGGCGGATGTTGTCGATGAGACGGGTGGTGCCGACCTTGGCGGCGACGGCGAGCACCGCCTCGCCCTCGTAGTCGTCCGTGACCTCCGTGAAGTCGGACGGGTCGACCAGCGCCAGGTAGTCCAGCTCCAGCGGCGGGTCGAGC
>NZ_JCANQV010000394.1:0-4373 GCF_059553635.1 Candidatus Streptomyces philanthi | reverse complement strand
CCCGCCGCCGGCCCGTACACCGCCAGCAGCCACGACCCGACGCTCATCGGGGAGGTGGGCTTGAACACCCGCAGCATGTACGGGAACCGGCCGGGCCGGCCCAGGTCGTGGACGAGCGCGGCCGCCGAGAGCGACACCGCCGCGGCCGAGGAGACCTTCATCGCCCGCGCCGTCACCCGGCGGCCCGTCAGCTGCGCCCCGGCCGCCAGCACCGAACCGGCGCCCGCCAGCCCGCCGAGGAAGAAGTACCCGGCGATGTCCCGCGCCGACCACGACGGTGCCTTGATCACCGGCCGCCCGTAGTACGACCCCGCCGCCTCGCCCGGCCCGTGCCCGGCATCGTCCCGCCTCACCGGACCGCCCTCCGTCCCGCGACGGCCGGCAGGACGAACGCCAGCGCCACCGCCCCCGCCAGCGACAGCGCGGCGGCGCCCGCGTGCCGCCACATCCCCGGCAGATCACGGGTGGTGACCTGGGGGTCCGGCGGCAGCCCGTACACCTCGGGCTCGTCCAGCAGCAGGAAGAACGCACCGTCGCCGCCCACCCCGTCGTCCGGCGCGTGCCCGTACAGCCGGGCAGCGGGCACCCCCGCCGCGTGCAGCTCCTCCACCCGCAGCGCGGCCTGCCGCCGCAGCTCCTCCAGCGGCCCGAAGCGGATGGACTCGGTGGGGCACGCCTTGGCGCAGGCCGGTTCCTGGCCCGCGCCCAACCGGTCGTAGCACAGGGTGCACTTGAACGCCCGGCCGTCGGCGGGCCGCTGCTCGATCACGCCGTAGGGGCAGGCGGGCACGCAGTAGCCGCAGCCGTTGCAGATGTCCTCCTGCACCACCACCGATCCGAACTCGCTGCGGAACAGCGACCCCGTCGGGCAGACGTCCAGGCACGCCGCGTGGGTGCAGTGCTTGCACACGTCCGACGACATCAGCCAGCGCATCCCACCGCCCCCGCCGTCCCCGTCCCCCGCGAGCGGCAGCTCCGTCCGCCCCTCCGGGGCCGGCACCCGCTGCTCGACGAAGGCGACATGCCGCCACACCGACGCGCCGAGCCCGCCCGTGTTGTCGTACGACATGCCGGTGAGGGAACGCCCCTCCTCGGGGAGGGCGTTCCACTCCTCGCAGGCCACCTCGCACGCCTTGCAGCCGATGCAGACGGAGGTGTCGGTGAAGAACCCCACCCGTGGCGGCGGCCGGAGATGCCCGGCGTCGGCCGCCGGGTCGGGCTCCGGTCCGCCGAGCGGTCCTGCGGTCATCGGCACGGGTCCTTCCCGGTGTCGTCGGTGAGGCCGGCCCGCCGCCGGTACGCGGCCACCAGACGCGGCAGCTCCGCGCCGCGCGGACGCCGCCCCGGCCGGATGTCGGCGGTCAGCGCCTTGTCCTCCTGGATGTGGGAGTTGGGGTCGAGCACGATGGCGACCAGCTCGTTCGCGGCGTCCCCCGTCACCACGCCGTTGGGGCCCCAGTGGAACGGCAGCCCGATCTGGTGGACGGTGCGGCCGCGCACGGTCAGCGGCACGATCCGGTCGGTGACCAGCACCCGCGCCTCGATCGCGTTGCGGGCCGTGACGATCGTCGCCCAGCCGGTGTGCTCCAGCCCCCGCAACGCGGCCAGACGCGGCGACACCTCGCAGAACAACTCCGGTTGCAGCCCGGCGAGATACGGCGTCCAGCGGCTCATCCCGCCCGCCGTGAAGTGCTCGGTCAGCCGGCAGGTGGTCAGCACGAACGGATAGACGTCCGCGCCCGGAGTGCCGGGCGCCGGGTGGTAGCGGTTGCCCTCGCGCGGATACAGCCGCCGGGTGGGCGAGAGCGACCACGCCGGGTGCAGCGGATGGGGGAACGGCGACTCCTGCGGCTCGTAGTACGTCGGCAGCGGCCCGTCGAGCAGCCCCGACGGGGCGAACAGCCAGCCCTTGCCGTCCGCCTGCATGACGAACGGGTCGTCACCGCGCAGCGCGTCGACGCCCTCCGCCCCGGGTGGCGGCACATGACCCGGCTCCCGGTCGGGCGGGAAGTCGGGGACGTCGTACCCCGTCCACCGGCCCTCGTCCGCGTCCCACCACACATACGCCTTGCCCTCGCTCCACGGCGTCCCGTCCGGCGCCGCCGACGCCCGGTTGTAGAGGATGCGCCGGTTCTGCGGCCAGGACCACGCCCACCGGGACGCCACCCAGTCCTGCTCGGTGTGCGGAGTGCGGCGCGCCGCCTGGTTGACGCCGTCCGCGTACACCCCGCAGTAGATCCAGCAGCCGCAGCGGGTCGATCCGTCGTCCCGCAGCCCGGTGGGCGCGCCCAGCAAGGACCCGTCCGGGCCGTGCCCGTTGATCTCCGCGAGCACCGCCTCGGCCACCGGCTCCCGCAGCGCGCCGTCCACCGGGTAGTCCCAGGCCAGGTCCCGTACCATCCGGTCGGCCGGGTCGCCGGAATCGGCCAGCTTCTCCTTGATCCGGCGGCCCAGGTGGTACACGAACCACAGATCGCTGCGCGCGTCCCCCTCCGGCTCGACGGCCGCCCGGTGCCACTGGACCCACCGGTTGGTGTTGGTGAACGACCCCGACTTCTCGGTGTGCGCCGCCGCCGGGAGGAAGAACACCTCCGTCGCGACGTCCTCCGTCCGCAGCTCGCCCGACGCGACCTCCGGGCCGTCCCGCCACCACGTCGCCGACTCGATCAGCGAGAAGTCCCGCACCACCAGCCAGTCCAGACGCGCCATCCCCAGCCGCTGCAACCGGGTGTTGGCGGACCCGACCGCCGGGTTCTCACCCAGCAGGAGATAGCCCTTGCAGACCCCGTCGAGCTGCGCCATCACCGTGTCGTACGTGCTGTGCGAGCCGGTCAGCCGCGGCAGATGACCGAAGCAGAAGGCGTTCTCCGCCGTCGCGGCGTCGCCGTAGTACGCCTTGAGCAGGCTGACGAGGTACGCGCGGGTCGCGGCCCGGTAGCCCTTGGCGGTACGGGTCGCCGCCACATAGGCGTCCAGGTCCGGGTGGCGGTCCGCCTCGGGCATCGGCAGATAGCCCGGCAGCAGGTTGAAGAGGGTGGGGATGTCGCTGGAGCCCTGGATGGAGGCATGGCCGCGCAGCGCCTGGATACCGCCGCCGGGACGGCCGATGTTGCCCAGCAGCAGCTGGAGCACGCTCGCGGCCCGGATGTACTGCGAACCGGAGGAGTGCTGCGTCCAGCCCACCGCGTAGACGAACGCACTGGTCCGCTCGCGCCCCGAGTTCGCGGTGAGCGCGTCGCACACCCGCCGGAACGTCTCCCGGGGAATGCCGCAGGTCGCCTCGACCATCTCGGGGGTGTAGCGGGCGTAGTGCCGCTTGAGGATCTGGTAGACGCAGCGCGGATGCCGCAGCGTCTCGTCGCGGGGCGCGTCCGCCGCCGTCCGCGGCCCGCCCGCCCCGTGCGTCTCCGCGTGCGGGGGCGCCCCGGGCGCGCCCGCGCCCTCGTACTGCCAGCTCGCCGGGTCGTAGCACCGGCCCTCTTCGTCCAGGCCCGAGAAGACGCCGCCCAGGTCCTCGGTGTCGCGGAAGTCCTCGCCGACGAGGGTGGCGGCGTTGGTGTACGCGAGGACGTACTCGCGGAAGTCCTTCTCCTCGGTGAGGACATGGCGGATGATCCCGCCGAGGAAGGCGATGTCGGTGCCCGCGCGGATCGGTACGTGCAGATCGCACAGCGCGCTGGTCCGGGTGAAACGCGGGTCCACATGGATCACCGTGGCCCCGCGCGCCCTGGCCTCCATCACCCATTGGAAGCCGACCGGGTGCGCCTCGGCGAAGTTGGAGCCCTCGATGACGACGCAGTCCGCGTGCTGGAGGTCCTGCATGAACGTCGTCGCCCCGCCCCTGCCGAACGACGTGCCGAGCCCGGCGACCGTCGAACTGTGGCACACCCGCGCCTGGTTCTCGACCTGCACCACCCCGAGCCCCGTCATCAGCTTCTTGATCAGGTAGTTCTCCTCGTTGTCGAGGGTCGCCCCGCCCAGGCAGGCGATCCCCAGGGTGCGGGCCACCCGGCGGCCGTCCTGCTCCCACTGCCAGGTCTCGCGCCGGGTCCGCACCACCCGCTCGGCGATCATGTCCATGGCCGTGTCGAGGTCCAGCGACCGCCACTCCCGTGCGTACGGCGCCCGGTAGCGCACCCGCTGCTCGCGGGACGCCCCCGTGGTCAGCTGGAGCGTCGCCGACCCCTTGGGACACAGCCGCCCCCGGCTCACCGGCGACGCCGGGTCCCCCTCGATCTGCACCACCCGGCCGTCCTTGACGTACACCTGCTGCGCACAGCCCACCGCGCAGTACGGGCACACGGACGGCACCACCCGGTCCGCGGTGGCGGTCCGTGCCCGCAGCGCCTCGGTACGCGCCGACATCACGGCCC